>CAZOEV010000008.1:0-15275 GCA_964578915.1 uncultured Lentimicrobiaceae bacterium | reverse complement strand
CCCAAACCTTGCCACATTTTTAGCACTTCTTGCTCATCGGCTGCAGCTAATTGAAGTACATCTGGCCAGCGATCAACAAATTTATGATAATAGGCAAGCCCTTGATCTACACGTGTTTGCTGTAATATTATTTCTGAAAGCCAAATATGATATGGAGTAGGCGAACTGCGCCAAGGCAAGTCTCTTTTATTTTTTGCATACCAGTTTAAAAGTAGTGATGTAATAGCCGTCATGATGCGAAAATATTTATTTAGAGCGAATTAGAGAGAAAAAAAACAAAATTAAACTTTATGAATAAGAAAATGTTTTTAACTTTGCCGTCCAAATAAAATTCACATTTCTAATCTTTTAAAGTATAAAGATATGACAAAAGCAGAAATCGTAGCAGATGTAGCTAACAAAACAGGTGTTGAGAAAGTAGCCGTACAGGCCGTTGTTGAATCATTTATGGACGTTGTAAAAGGCGCTATGGTAAGTGGTGAAAATGTTTATCTTAGAGGCTTTGGCAGCTTCACTATCAAAAGAAGAGCTGAAAAAACTGGTAGAAATATTTCAAAAAACACTACCATTATTATCCCAGCCCACAATATCCCTGCTTTCAAGCCTGCAAAAACCTTCGTTAACGAAGTAAAAAACAGCACTAAATAAATCATAGAACCCTAAAACTTATTGCTATGCCAAGCGGGAAAAAAAGAAAAAGACACAAGATGTCAACACATAAGCGCAAAAAACGCTTGAGAAAAAACAGACATAAGAAAAAATAGATTTTCTTACATTGTCTTTTCATCAAATAACACAATATCGCAGCAGATTGCGGTATTGTGTTATTCGGTTTTATCTTATCGTACTGTCCTCCACTCCATATCAATGTAAAATAATGCCGCATCTATGCGACAAATATTAATGAAAAATATATTACCGTGAACAGAGAACTCATTATAGATTCTCGTGCTTCGGAAGTGGATATTGTTCTTTTAGAGGATAAGCAACTGGTAGAACTTCACAAAGAAAAAACGAATAACAACTACGCAGTTGGAGACGTTTATCTTGGACGCGTCAAAAAAATCATGCCAGGGCTCAATGCAGCCTTTGTAGATGTTGGTTATGAAAAGGACGCTTTTTTACATTATCTTGATTTAGGCCCACAAATCCGTTCATTAAATAAATATACCAAACTGGCCCTTAACGGAAAACCGGCGCAGGTAACGATGGACAATTTCAGGCTGGAACAAGATATCGAAAAAACAGGAAAAATCACTCAGGTATTAGCTACGGGCGCACAAATTTTGGTTCAAATTGCTAAAGAACCAATTTCTACAAAAGGCCCCCGCATTTCATCCGAAATATCTTTTGCTGGCCGCTACCTGGTTTTAGTGCCATTTTCGAGCCGTATTTCTATCTCACAAAAAATACGAAGCAGCGAAGAACGTAACAGACTAAAACGATTAATCCAGTCCATTAAACCCAACAACTACGGCGTAATTATTCGCACAGTAGCTGAAAACAAAAAAGTAGCCGAACTTGACGCTGACCTCAGGGCGCTAGTGGAAAAATGGGAAAAAACGACCCTAAAGCTTCACAATGCTAAGCCTCCCGAAAAAATTATCAGCGAATTAGATCGCACCTCCGCGATCCTGCGCGACTTGCTCAACGAATCTTTCAACAGCGTAAATATCAATGATAACACGCTTTATGAAGAAACAAGAAATTTTATACAAACGATCGCACCACAAAAGATCGATATTGTAAAGCTTTACAAGGGTAAAGCACCAATTTTTGAGCATTTTGGCGTTGATAAGCAAATCAAAGGCCTTTTTGGAAAAACAGTTACCATTCGTAGTGGCGTTTATCTTATCATAGAACACACCGAAGCCATGCACGTGATCGACGTTAACAGCGGTCATCGTGTTAACAAAGAGAATAGCCAGGAAGAAAATGCCCTGGAAGTAAACCTGGAAGCCGCAGCAGAAATTGCCCGCCAGTTGCGCCTGCGCGATATGGGCGGAATTATCGTGATCGACTTTATCGATATGCACGACGCCAAACACCGCCGCGAGCTCTACCAGAAACTGAAAGACGAAATGGCGCGCGACCACGCCAAACACACCATTTTACCACCCAGCAAATTTGGCTTGGTGCAGCTTACACGCCAGCGCGTGAGGCCCGAAATGAACGTGAAAGTGCTAGAAAGTTGCCCCGTTTGCGAAGGCACCGGGAAAATAAAACCCAGCATCATTTTTACTGACGAGATTGAGAATAACCTCAAATACCTCTTGCAGGATCAAAATGAAAAATCCGTTACGCTGGCTGTGCACCCTTTCATCCACGCCTACCTTACCCAGGGAATCTTTTCTATCCGTAGAAAATGGATGTGGAAATACAATAAAACGATACGCTTAAAAGCAATGGCAAACTACCACATGCTTGAATATAAATTCTTTAACAAGAATAACGACGAAATAAAAATTTAACTTATTCAATACATGCTCTAACAAAACCCGCCCTGCCGAAAGACTGGCGGGTTTTTTTGAAGCAACATAAATTTAAAAAATGGATACAGTATTAAGTGGCATCAGGCCAACCGGAAATTTGCACCTTGGAAACTATTTTGGTGCCGTGAAAAACTTCGTGAAAATGCAAGAAGAAAACAATTGTTTTTTCTTTATTGCTGATTATCATTCACTTACCACACATCCAAAACCAGCCGATTTGCACGGAAACGTGAAGCAAGTGCTGGCCGAGTATCTCGCTGCCGGCCTCGATCCCGAAAAATCTACCTTATATATACAAAGCGACCTGCCAGAAATTGCAGAGCTGTACCTTTTTTTAAATATGAACGCCTATCTAGGCGAGCTCGAACGGGTGACTACTTTTAAAGAAAAAGCGCGCAAACAACCCGAAAACGTAAATGCTGGACTGCTCACCTACCCTACACTGATGGCTGCCGACATTATTATTCACAAAGCTGACAAAGTGCCCGTGGGCAAAGACCAGGAACAAAACCTGGAAATGGCGCGCACTTTTGCGCGCCGTTTTAACCGCATGTACGACCAAGACTACTTCCCTATTCCGCAGGCTTTTAATTTTGGTGAGCAATTGGTGAAAATTCCAGGACTTGATGGCAGCGGGAAAATGGGTAAATCAGAAGGGGAAGGCAATGCTATTTTCTTAGCCGACGACCCAAAAGCAATCCGCAAAAAGGTGATGCGCGCTGTTACTGACAGCGGACCAACAGAGCCCAACCAAACAAAACCAGAAGCCATCGAAAACCTGTTTAAATTAATGGCCGTTGTTTCTAAAGAGGATGTAATCAAACATTTTGACGATGCCTACAACAGTTGCAACATCCGCTATGGCGACCTAAAAAAACAACTTGCAGAAGATATTATTATATTTACCGAACCAATGCGCGAAAAAATCTTGTCGCTGAAAGGTGACGACGCAGCCATTAGCAAAGCTGCTAAAATTGGCGCCGAAAAAGCACGTGCCAGCGCACAAAAAACAATTCGTGAAGTACGCGAAATTATTGGGTTTCGCCCTTTTTAACCAAAAAAACGAGAAACATGAGTGAAAGTTGGAAAAATCAATTTAACAGATTTGTAACCCTTTTATTGCGGTTTTCGGTAATTTCCTACCTTTTGTACACCTTGTTACCATTTATTACGAGTCCAGGGTTTGAAAACAGCTTTGGCAGCTGGGCTGTTCGCTGGATTTTAATCATCCTACTTGGCGCTATCGCTTTGCTTTCATTTGTTCTGCGAAGATCAGATTTGCTGCGATACGGCTTTTTTCTGGTACTGATCGCTGCAGCATTCAACCTTTTTGTGGCTCTATTAAATCCCGAAAAATGGAGCTTATTGATGCTACATGCTTATGTGATTGCTACTGCGATTTATTATATTTCTCGCGATATCCGCATTGAAACAAGCAGATCCCATAAACGTCATAAAAAAGAAAAATAATCGTTAGTAAACTTATGCCCAAAAATATATCAACAGAAATTCTTCCAGAAAAAGCTGTTTTAGTGGCGCTTTTCACCAAAGCCCAAAGCAAAGAAAAAACAGAAGAATATTTAGACGAGCTGGCTTTTTTGCTCGAAACAGCTGGAGGAATTCCGGCAGCACGTTTTACGCAATCGCTTGACAAACCTAATCCGGCAACTTATGTAGGCACCGGAAAACTGGACGAAATTTCCCAGTTTATCAAAGCTGAAAATATCGGATTGGTTGTGTTTGATGACGAATTGGGCGCCTCACAATTGCGTAATATTGAAAAGCACCTCGAATGCAAAATTCTCGACCGTACCAGTTTGATTCTCGATATTTTTGCAAAACGAGCACGCACGGCCTATTCAAAGACGCAGGTCGAACTGGCACAATATCAATACTTACTTCCACGGCTAACCCGGATGTGGACACATCTTGAACGGCAGCGCGGTGGCATCGGCATGCGTGGTCCTGGTGAAACAGAGATTGAAACTGACCGCCGTATCATTCGTGACAAAATCAGTCTGTTAATAAAACGGCTAGAGGATATTGATGTGCAGCAGGCCGTGCAGCGCAAAAACAGAGGAAATCTTATCAGGGTGGCACTTGTAGGATACACCAATGTAGGTAAGTCAACAATCATGAATATGCTGAGCAAGTCAGATGTTTTTGCAGAAAACAAACTCTTTGCTACCTTGGACACAACTGTGCGTAAAGTTGTTGTCGAAAACCTGCCTTTCCTGCTCTCGGATACCGTAGGTTTTATCCGGAAATTGCCGCATAACCTCATCGAGTCGTTTAAATCTACGCTGGACGAAACCCGCGAATCAGATGTTCTGCTGCATGTGGTAGATATTTCGCATCCTGAATTTGAATCTCAGATTGATGTAGTAAACGAAACTTTGCAGGAAATTGGCGCTGGAAACAAAAAAACCATTATGGTTTTCAAATAAAATCGATGCATATAGCTGGCAAGAAAAAGAAGAAGACGATCTCACAGCATCAGGTCCTGAAAACGTATCTTTAGAATCCCTGAAGCAAAGTTGGATGGCAAAAACAAATAACGATTGTATTTTTATTTCCGCTAAAGAAAAAATTAACTATCACGAATTCAGGGCTTTGCTTTACAAAGAAACAAAGGATATGCACGCCATTCGCTATCCTTATGACGAGTTTTTGTACTAAACAAGTTTGGCATTTCTCACAAAAGTTAAAGTGTAAAACTTGCGCATTTTTGTGTTAAGCTCGGGAATTATCAGATTTTCAGGGCAAAGTGTTTTACTTCATGGCAAAGCTATAAAAGTCACTACTTTTGCAGCATGCAATTAATAGATACACATACCCACCTTTATCTTGACGAATTCGAAGCTGATCGTAGGGTAGTTATTGAACGTGCCATAAATAAAAATATCCAGCGTTTTTTACTGCCCAATATTGATACAGAAACTATTGAGCCCATGCTGAAACTGTGTAAGGAATTTCCTGACAATTGTTTGCCTATGCTGGGTCTGCATCCAACATCAGTAAAAGTCGATTGGAAAACACAACTGGAAAGCTTTGAGCAGATGCTATTTAGCAATAACCACCCATTTATTGCTATTGGAGAAATTGGCCTCGACTTTTATTGGGACAAAAGCTTTGCCGAGGCACAAACCAACGCATTACGGATACAATTCGACTGGGCCAAGAACTTGGATCTTCCAGTAGCAATCCACACGCGCGAAGCTTTTCCAGAGATGTTGGATGAAATTTCCAAAGCGCAAGACGGTCGTTTAAAAGGCGTTCTGCATTGTTTCACAGGAAATCTATCAGAGGCACAACGCGCGGTTGATTTAGGTTTTTTGCTTGGCATTGGCGGTGTGCTTACTTATAAAAAATCAACACTTCCCGAAATCATCAGCCAAATTGATATAAAGCACTTAATCCTGGAAACCGATGCGCCTTTTTTACCGCCAGTTCCATACAGAGGCAAACGCAACGAAAGTGCTTATATGATAGAAACTGCATTAAAACTTGCCACCATAAAACAGTTGAGTCAGGAAGAAATTGCCCGGCAAACCACTCAAAATGCTATTGAACTTTTCAAGTTAAAACAATTATGATTCAAGAACACAACCCCTCATTGCTTGTTATTTACACCGGAGGAACCATCGGCATGATACAAAATCCGGCTACAGGAGCCTTATCGCCATTTAACTTTAACGACATCTACGAGCAGATGCCCGTGTTGAAAAACTTTGGGTATCAAATAGATTTTCATTCGTTTGAGCCTTTGGTTGACTCGTCAAATATGAAACCCGCTTTTTGGATCAAACTAGCCCAGCTTATTGAAGAAAAATATGAAATTTATGATGGTTTTGTAGTACTTCATGGTTCAGATACAATGGCATATTCCGCTTCGGCATTGAGTTTTATGCTCGAAAACCTGAACAAACCGGTTGTTTTTACCGGCTCGCAACTGCCGATGGGCGTGATACGCACTGATGGACGCGAAAACTTTTTGGCTGCCATTGAAATTGCAGCTGCCCGAGAAGAGGATTTACCGATAGTTCCGGAGGTTTGCATCTATTTTGAGAACCACCTCATGCGCGGGAATCGCACCACAAAATTTAATGCAGAACATTTTAACGCCTTTGTTTCTGGAAATTATCCGCTGCTGGCCGAAGTTGGCGTACATATCAAATACAATAAAACTCGTATCCTAAACCCCAACTTCAGGAAGCTTAAAATACATACGAAACTTGATTATAATGTCAGCATTTTAAAGCTATTCCCGGGCTTGAGCGAATCTGTGGTAAATGCTACACTTGGTATTCCCGGACTTAAAGCAATAATATTGGAAACCTTTGGTTCAGGCAATGCGCCCACCGATGCCTGGTTTATTGGTGCGCTAGAAACGGCCATAAAAAAGGGATTAATCGTTTTCAACGTAACCCAGTGCAAATCAGGATCAGTAGAACTTGGTCGTTACGAAACCAGTATTGAACTACAACGCATTGGCGTAGTTGGTGGATACGACATCACCACCGAATCGGCACTTGCCAAACTGATGTATCTTATCGGACAAGGATTTTCGAGAGATGAGATAGTTCAGCTGCTGCAAAGCTCGCTCAGGGGCGAAATGACGATTTGATTTATCAAAACATTTCTTTTGGCGCACCTAAGTTTTTTTACAGAATACACATTCAAAAACCTAAAAGAAATACGCAGCACGCCTAAAAACACTAAATTTGTGGCAGAAATGTATTTATCACCTTTAATCCATTGAAAATGAAACGTTTAATTTTAGCTGTGCTTTTAATCAGCTTGTTTTTTAATGTCCATGCCGACAAATTGGTTCTGATTGATTATTCCAATCATATACAATTAAAGACCTACCTTGAAAACCCTGATTTTAATGTACATCACATTAGCCAAAGCTTTTTGATTGCAAGTATTGCTGACCATCTCGACTGGGATGGTGTTGCATTGGATGAATCAGCCTGGCAGGAAAATGAAAGCTATTACATTATATATGGCAACAAAGCAGAACTTTCGGCACATCTAAATGTTGAAAACACAGTAATAAGTACCTTATATCAAAACGATAATTTTGCAATATTAAACTTAAATGAGCAAATTACAGCACAGATTTCTCCTTTAAAGAATGATGGTTTAGTGCGCATTCAGCGTGTAACCGCCAACTGGCCAAAATCGCTTGGTTTATCACAAAACCGCAGCTTTGACCCTGATCCTTTTGTGGTAGGGCTATTAGAAGAAGTGCAGGCTAGTAATATCACCGCAACAGTGCAACACCTTGAAAACTATGGCACCAGAGATGCCTATACAAGCACAAGTGTTGAAGCACAAAACTGGATTAAACAAGAATTTGAGAATTTAGGTCTGGAAGTGGTTTTACAAGATTTCAGCATGCCCGGCGGCAGTGCCAGCGATAACGTAATTGCTACATTGACCGGCACAAAATATCCTGATGAGTATATAATTACAGGCGGCCACTATGATTCTTACAGCAATTCTTCAGCTGCACCAGGCGCTGATGATAACGCTTCTGGAACAGCCGGCGTGCTTGAAATTGCACGCATTTTGAGCCAATATTCTTTTGATAGAACCATAATTTTCTGTGCTTTTTCAGGAGAGGAATACGGATTGTACGGAAGCGCAGCCTACGCGCAGGCAGCTGCACAGCAAGGCATGGACATTCATGGCTATTTCAACCTCGATATGATTGCTTATCTACAACCCGGAAGCTATATTCATACCGATCTTATCTACCCGCCTTCCGCCCAGGAACTGGCAGATTTTTACACCGAAGTCTCTCAGGTTTATCTGCCCGATTTCCTAATTGAAGCTGGCATGTTAACTGGAGGCGATAGCGACCACACTTCCTTTAATAACAACGGTTTCATGGGCATTTTTCCTTTTGAAGACAGTGATAACTATAGCCCATACATCCATACTGCAAACGATTTGATTGGCAGCAGCTATAATAATGAGGAGCAAGCAGGCGTCTTTACTCAAGCTTCTTTAGCGGCTATTGCTACAATGGCGAACCTACTGAACCCACCGAGAAATCTTGTTGCTATGCCAGGCGACACAAAAGTAAATCTGCAATGGTCTCCATTGGTTGATGCTGCTTACTTTAGAATATACAAAAATGATATGCTGATTGATTCCACGGAGGAAATCTCCTATTTGGATGAAAATGTGGAAAATCAAGTCCTTTACAACTATTTTATCACAGCCATTTATGAAGAAAGTGGTGAAGAATCTTATCCTTCAAATACTGTAAGTGCCACTCCAGCGCCACCTATTGCCCTCCCGCTTTTTGTAGATTTTGAAAACGGACTACCTTATTGGGAATTAACCGGTGATTGGGGGCTTTCAACAGTTGATTTTTACTCAAGCAATCATTCTTTAACGGAAAGTCCAACGGGTGAATACGCCAATTCTATAGAAACAACAGCTACGCTTAACGCACTCGATATGAGCAATATGACTGCCTCAAACCTAAGTTTCTGGACTAAATATGAGCTAGAAACCAATTACGACTATATGTATTTGGAAATCACCACAAATGGAACAAACTGGACAACACTTGAAACCTTTAATGGAAACCAAAACAATTGGATACAAAAATTTTATAGTCTTGAAGAATATCTTGGTTTATCTTATATGCAGTTGCGCTTTAGATTCAAAAGTGACAGCTACGTTACCGAACAGGGTATGTTTATCGATGATATTGAAATTACATCGACTTATGTTGGTTTAGGCGAAAAAATAGATGAAATTACAATTTATCCTAATCCTGGAATTGGCTTAATTAAGTTAGATAATTTATCTACTGAATATAAACACTATAGTGTGTTTAATGTGCTTGGAGAAAAAGTAGCTGAAGGAACTATCCCACTTGATAGAATCATTAGGATTGATGCGCTTAAGCGTGGTAATTATCTACTAAGCATCAGATCCGAAAACCAAGTAATTTCAAAGAAAATCATACTCAAATAACTTTTTTATACTCTATTTCATCGGCAAGCAATTTAGAACTACTCAAAACAACATCAGAAATAATTCAAAAGGATCTGAAGTTGAAAAAATGTGTACTTTTGGCAACTATTAAAGTTCCTTGAAGAGACAACAATATTAAGGAGAGGTGGCCGAGCGGTTTAAGGCGCACGCCTGGAAAGTGTGTGTACCTCAAAAGGGTACCGCGGGTTCGAATCCCGCCCTCTCCGCACTATTTTGGTTTATTTTTATATTAAACCAATAAATAAGCTTGTTTTTTTAATATTATTCATACTTTTGTTCTTCAAGAATTTGTTGAACAAGTAATATTAACCACTCAAATTGAGTTTTAAAGTAGTAATCAACACCATTATTTAACTATGAAAAAAATCATTGCTTTACTTACAATTGCAGGCGTGATGACCTTCGGAATCAGCAATTTCATGTTTGCACAGGATACTGAGCCTGACACAACTGCCGCTGACACAACCATAATTGCCGCTGAACCGGCAGCAGTAGAAACTGTAGAAATGGTTACTGAACCAGAACCTGAAACTTTTCACGAAGTACTAAAGGATCAATTTATTCAAGGTGGACCTGAATTTATGGGTATTGTTTTGCTTACCCTTATTTTTGGTTTAGCAATCAGTATTGAAAGAATTATTTACCTGACGCTCAGCACTACTAACACTAAAAAGTTGCTTGCTAATATTGAAGAGGCACTTCAAAGTGACGGTTTGGAAAAGGCTAAAGACATCTGCCGCGACACCCGTGGCCCTGTTGCCAGCATTTTCTATCAAGGCTTATTGCGTTATGATTCAGGTATTGACGAGGTTGAAAAATCTATCGTATCATACGGTTCAGTTATCACAGGTCGCCTCGAAAGCGGTGTGAGCTGGATTTCATTATTTATCGCACTTGCCCCAATGCTCGGGTTTATGGGTACGGTAATCGGTATGATTAAAGCCTTCGACGATATTGCTGCTGCAGGTGACATTTCTCCTCAAATTGTAGCTTCCGGTATTAAAGTAGCGCTTTTAACTACTGTATTCGGTTTGATCGTGGCTATCATTCTTCAAATCTTTTATAATTACATCGTTTCGAAAATCGACAACCTTGTAAATGACATGGAAGACAGCTCGATTAGCTTTATTGACATTGTGAACAAATACGCCAAAAAATAATAATTATGGTTGACAAACTATCAAAATACGTAGGCTGGGTGCTTTATGTGTTGATGGCAGTGTCAGCAGTACTGGCAATACTGTTCTACACGAATATGCTCAGCACAGAGAATCTTATTCAGTGGGGATACGTGCTTATCATTGCCAGCGTAATAATTGCAGTTATTTCACCAATTTATGGATTTATCTTGGCACCTCAAAATGCCGTTAAACTCTTAATTACTCTTGGATTGGTAGCAGTTATTGCCTTTATTGCTTACAGCGTTGCTGGAAACACTTTTAGTGAAACTCGACTGGAACTGTTGAAAATAGATGCACAAACTTCAAGACTGGTTGGAATGGGTTTATATTTCACCTATTTTGCTTTCGCAGCATCCATTCTTGTAATCATTTTCTCAAGTATTATTAAAATTTTTAAATAAACAATTATGGCTAGAAGAGGATCACCCGAAATTAATGCGGGCTCAATGGCTGATATTGCGTTTCTTTTGTTGATTTTTTTCCTTGTAACTACTACAATGGATGTGGATTCGGGTATTACACGCCGCCTTCCTCCTCCAGTAGAGGAACCAGATGAGGATATTAAAATCAAAGAAAGAAACATCCTGAACGTGCTTGTCAATAAAAATGACCGTTTGCTAGTTGATGGCAAACCCGGAGACATTCGTACGCTTAAAGATGTGGCAAAGAATTTTATGGTCCCCGTTTTTCCGGATAATCCGGAACATCCGGAAACTGACCTTAAAACTATTGACCTAATTGGTGAAGTGCATACTAGTAAAGGTGTTATATCATTGAAAAATGACCGTGGAACATCTTACGAAATGTACATCCTAGTGCAAAACGAGATAGCCCGTGCCTTTAATGAATTGAAGGACGAAATGGCTCAGCGGTACTTTGGCACCAGATACGATAAGCTTACGAAAGAAGACGAAATAAAAGCCATCAATGAAGCCGTTCCGGTGCGTGTCAGTGAAGCCGAACCTGAAAATATAGGAGACTAGTTTTATGTCAAAATTCAAAACGAAAAAAGGTAAAGGTAGTCCGGCTATTAACACTTCATCTCTGCCTGATATCATCTTTATGCTGTTGTTCTTCTTTATGGTAACTACTGTAATGCGTGAAGTAACTCTGCGCGTAAAAGTAAGGCTTCCGCAAGCTACTGAAGTGCAAAAACTGGAGAAAAAGTCACTTGTGATGTATATTTATATGGGACCTCCAAACAATTCTGCACTTTATGGTACAGAATCGCGTATTCAATTGAATGATCAGTTTTCACGCGTAGAAGATGTTCCTGAGTTTATTGCACGTGAGCGTGAAGCCAGAAACGAGGCTGACCGTAACTTCCTAACTACCTCATTGAAAGTACACAGTGAAACCAAAATGGGTATTGTTACTGATGTTAAGCAAGAGCTTAGAAAAGCTGGTGCATTCCGTATAAACTACTCTACCCTAAAAGGACAATCGAAGTAATTATACATAATTATTTTAAAGGCGTTATTTCTATAAGAAGTAACGCCTTTTTTTATGTCCAATATTTTAAAGAATATCAAGGTTATTCGTGATAAAAATAGCCACGAGCTTTCATTAAAGCATAAAAAAGAATGCGTACTACAAATGAATCGTTCTCCTAAATTTTGTCTAGCAACATGATATAAATCCATTATTGTCCAGAAAAAATAGATTGATGCTCTCTCAAAACAGCATAAAGGAATCAGCAATTAACAGTGCACATCAGAGTTTTGTTTCTCGCTTCAGATACAGTGTTCTGGCATAAAATAGCAAGCCCGAAACCATAAACACGCTAAAGATGGTATAAAGCTGATTTTGAACCGCACCAAAATTCTCCATTTCAACTTCAATAAATCCATTATGATGCAAATAATAAACCACCACAGCCGTTCCATTGTTTAAAAAGTGCATAAGCACTGGAACCCAAAGCGAGCCAGAATAATAGTAAAAATAGCCTAAAAACAACCCTAACATAACACGGGGTAACAATCCGTAAAACTGTAAGTGCATCACGCCAAAGAGCAACGCAGCAATAAAAATGCCCAGATGAACATTTTTCGCCAAGCGAACAAATAACGGCTGAAGAATGCCCCGAAACACCATCTCTTCGCCAAGAGCTGGCAGAAGCGCAATCATAAATAAATTAATTAGCAAGCCTGAAACTGTATCAACAGACAAAAATCTTTCGCTAAGCAAAGCGGCTTCTTCCTCTTTTAGTAACATCCAGCTTTCGAGTGCCGAAAAAGAATCAGATAATTTAATTTGAAGATTTAGTTCGCTTAAAAAATGGATTAGTGGAAGACCGAAATACATGATCGCAACGCCCGCCAATAGCACTCTCACTGATTTTAAACTCGAATACCCTAATTCTTGAAAAGGCTGCTTATTTATCAAAAAGGCATACGCAATTGGCGGCAAAATGAATAGCCCAATCTGACCAGAGATTTGTAATATTCTTCCAATATTCAAACCAAATTCACCTTCGAGGCCCATTGAAACCTGATCAAGTGGAAGCTGATAAATAATTACAACGCCAACTAACCCGCTCAACATGCCAATGAGGGCACCAAAAAGCACCAAAAACAAAAAAATAAACAACTTAAAGCCCGTAGAAGTGTTTGTAAATAAGGGATTCATAGCATAAACATTGGAAAGCAATTCAGAATCCGCAAAGTTAGTATTTTTGCCACCTTATTTAACCCATCAAAAAACCACGACTTTGATAAAAATTGGAGATATAGTTTTAGAAGATTTTCCCTTATTGCTGGCACCAATGGAAGATGTGAGCGATCCACCGTTCAGGCATGTTTGCAAAATGTTTGGTGCTGATATAATGTACACCGAGTTTATTTCATCTGAAGGCCTCATTAGAGATGCTGTGAAAAGCGTGAAAAAGTTAGACTTTTCAGAGTTTGAACGCCCTATAGGCATACAGATCTTTGGTCATGATATCGAATCCATGGTGAAAGCTGCCAAATATGCCGAAAGCGTTTCTCCGGATATTATCGACATAAATTATGGCTGTCCGGTAAAAAAAGTAGCTTCAAAAGGCGCCGGATCAGGCATTATGAATGATATCCCAAAAATGGTGGCCATGACCGATGCTGTTGTAAAGGCTACAAAGCTTCCTGTTACAGTAAAAACTCGTCTGGGCTATGACGAAGGCCACAAAGAAATTGTTGAAATTGCAGAACAACTGCAAGATGTTGGAATAAAGGCACTCACCATCCATGGTCGATTGCGCACCACGCGATCAAGTGTTCCAGCTGACTGGACACTAATTGGCAAGGTGAAAGAAAATCAGCGGATGCACATTCCTATTTTTGGCAATGGTGATGTAATTGACGGCCCATCGGCGAAGCACTTTAAAGATACTTACGGTGTTGATGGCCTGATGATTGCTCGTGGAAGCTATGGAAATCCTTGGATTTTTAGAGAAATAAAACACTACTTAAAAACCGGAGAACTTATTGCACCGCCAGATATCCATGAAAGAATTCGTATCAGCGGCATTCATCTGCAAAAGTCTGTTGAATGGAAAAACGAGCGACAAGCATTGATGGAAATGCGTAAACATTGGAGCGATTATTTCAAAGGTTTCCCCAATTTTAAGCAATTTAGGATTCGTATCATGCAAATTGATACCTATGAGCCACTAAAAGCATTGCTCGAAGAAATCGGTGAATACTACAGCAATACTGATTTTAGTGCCTTAGCGAACGATATTAATGAAGCTTCAGATCTTCCTTCAGCATGCCATCCGTAAATAAGTCCCTAATGCGAACGGGATTTTGCAAGTGATAGGTTCTTAAACCAAGATTTTGGGCTGCTTCAATATGCTCCAGCGTATCGTCTATAAACAGGGTTTCCTCAGGAATCAATTTATGTTGTCCCATCACGAATTCAAATATTTCGGGATTAGGCTTGCTCAGGTGAAGATCGAACGAAAAGTAGGCCTTATCGAAGAGCTGATCAAATTCACGATATCCAAAACGAAGTTGTAAATCACGCACATAGACTTCGTAATGTATTTCATTGGAGTTGCTCAGCAAAAAGATGTTGTAATGCTTTTTGGCTTGCTCAATCACTGCAATGCGCTCCTTTGGAATGTCGAAAAGCAAGGCATTCCAAGCCTCATCAATTTCCTGGTCACTCGCTTTTATCTTTAAAAACTCACGCACTTTTTTTCTGAAAGTTTCTGGCGTTAGAATACCGCGCTCAAACTTATTCATGATACCCTCTTTAAATGCAGGATTTTCTAAAAGTCCTACATCTTCAAATCCAAGCTTTTTGAGTTCGTTCAAGGTTTGTGATGGATCGATATCAAGCACGACACCGCCAAAATCAAAAATAATATTACTGATGGGCTGATTAGTAGCCATTTTAATTTAGTTTAGTTTCTATTGTGAAAATAACCTACAAATATGTAACTTTGCCGCTTCAAATCAAAAGAATTTGCGTTTTTTTAACATAGAATATTAAAAGCAAATTTAGGGCCTATAGCTCAGTTGGTTAGAGCAACTGACTCATAATCAGTAGGTCCCAGGTTCAAGTCCTGGTGGGCCCACAGAATTTAAAAAAGACTGCA
>CAZOEV010000007.1:0-18573 GCA_964578915.1 uncultured Lentimicrobiaceae bacterium | reverse complement strand
CGGTCAATAAGGCTGAAATACCATACTGAAAAAATTGAATGCGTTTGGCTTGTTGCTTGTTGATTAGCGAAACACGTGCAAGCTCATCCATCAGTCGGTCTATTTCAAAATTACTTTTGGCTTCGCGGGTTTGCAAGCTCAAATACTGTTCCTGCAAAGTATCATGTGCACTTGAAAAAAGCTCAAATTGAATTTGAAAACTTTCAAAATCACCCATCGCTGCATAATTTTTCAGGCGACCCTCAGTAATTAAATCTTCATACTGACTGATTTCAAATTCGGCAGCTTTAGCCTCACACTGATCAAAATAATCGTTTGATTGGCTATAGTTACCCATCTTTTGGTGTGCCAAACCTATATAATAATAAGCCATCAATATGCCATCGACATGTCCCAATGCAGTGTGGATGCGTAAACCTCTGTTATAAAATTCAAAAGCATCGCTGAAACGCTCCTGCTCCATCCAGATATTGGCGATATTGATAATCACATTGGCAGTTCCTTTTGGATTGCCAAGTTTTTCACGCAAATCCAGTGAAAGCCTGAACATCGACAAAGCTTTTTGAAAATCTCTTTTGTCATAAGCAAAAATCAAACCCTTGGTATAAAATGCACGCGACATATCCAATAAGGCTTCTTGTTTTTGGTATATTGCAAGGGCTTCGTCGAGCAATTCAAGTGCTTCATCGTTCTGATCCCATTGCCAATAAATATTGGCAATATTATACTTAGTGAAAGCATAATACATACTATCGCCAGCCTTTTTAAATACCAACTGTGATCTATAATAAGCGTCATAAGCCTCGTCAAGCAGCCCTTTTTGGTAATAAATTCCAGCAATGTTGATGCCAGTCCTAGCAGCTACAAGTTCATCGCCGAGCTGAAGTTGCAGACCAGAAGCTTTTTCGTAATAATCCAGTGCTTTATCATTGACTCCCAAAACCTTAAAAATTAGACCAATGTTATTATAAACAGATGCCAATCCGGAAGAATCGTTCAACTGATCGTATGCAGAAATTGCCCTGTCATAATAATCTAGCGACAAATCATAGTCGCCGCTCTGAAAAGCCGTAATACCTAGTGATTTCAGGATTTTTCCACGCATCATTTGAAAACCTTTTTCATTGGCATAATCAATGGCAGCCTCTCCAGTTATCAGGCTTTTGTTAAACGACACTAGCCTATAAGCCTCAGACAAAGTGATCATTGTTTCCAACTTGGTATCGCCCGATTGTTTGTCCAACAAGGAATACAGGCTCTCTATCGCATTAATCTTTTCATCAGCAACAGCAATTTCAATAAAAAAAACTGAAAGAAAAATGAAGATAATTCTTTTCAAGATGCGTTCTATTTAACTTGCAATAATAAGGAAAATCTCAGATAATCACTATATGAAAATTGCAAATATTGATCACTTTTTATACAAACAAATATTTTTATTTCTTCATAAAATCGCAATTCACCCGTTGTTTCAAAAGCTTGACTGCAAGTATCAAATGGCTACCTTTGCATCAAAATAAACCCTTATGATTCGATCGATGACTGGTTTTGGCAAAGCATCCTTTGTTTTTGAAACCAAAAAAATCCAGGTAGAGTTAAAAGCACTTAACAGCAAACAGTTAGATTTAAACCTAAAGCTGCCAGCAGAGATGCGTCACCTTGAATACGATTGGCGCAATATTATTTCGGGCAAACTGCAAAGAGGAAAAATAGAGCTTAGCCTTACGGTTAGCAGCACCCACGAAAGGGAAGGCGCTATTATTGACACCAAATTAGCAGCATTTTATTTAAAACAACTTAGACAGCTTTCAGAAAATTTGGATTTTGAGCTACCACAGGATACAGCCGGCTATTTGTTAAAAATGCCGGGAATTTTTTCGGCGGAGGAGGAAACACCTGATAATGAACTCGCACAGCAAATAAAAACTTGTTTGTTAGAAGGCATTGAAAACCTCGACCAGTTTCGCCTAAACGAAGGCAAAGTGCTCGAAGCTGATTTGATTGCCCGCATTGATGAAATCTTAAAGCTACAGAAACAGGTTGAACCACTTGAGGACGAACGCATGCAAACAGTGAAACAGCGTTTGCTTCGAAACCTCAATGATCTGGCCGTCAACACTAAATACGACGAGAACAGGCTTGAGCAAGAACTGATTTATTACCTGGAAAAATTTGACATCACAGAAGAAAAAGTTAGACTTAAACAACATTGCGACTATTTTTTGCAAACCTTAAACGAAGACATTGCTGGAAAGAAATTGGGCTTTATTGGACAAGAAATCGGACGCGAAATAAATACAATGGGTTCAAAAGCTAATCATGCCGCCATACAGCGCCTGGTAGTGCAAATGAAAGACGAACTGGAAAAAATTAAAGAACAACTGTTTAATATATTATGAGTCAACCTAATACATCAAAAGGAAAGCTATTGATTTTTTCTGCCCCGTCTGGTTCAGGAAAAACAACTTTAGTAAAACACCTTCTAGAAAAAATTGGGAATCTAACATTTTCTGTATCAGCAACAAGCAGGATGCCACGCTTAGGAGAAGTAAATGGCAAAGATTATTATTTTTTGGCCACAACAGATTTTCAGCAAAAGATAAAAGAGAACGCTTTTTTAGAATGGGAAGAAGTATATCCAGCGGTTTTTTACGGCACCTTGCTGTCGCAAATTGAAGAAAAACGTGCCGCAGGATTAAATGTTATTTTTGATGTGGATGTAGTGGGCGGACTCAATATAAAAAAGTATTATGGCGCTGAGGCTTTGGCGGTTTTTGTTCAGGCTCCTTCAATAGAAATATTAGCCCAAAGGCTGAATCAACGTGGCACAGACGATATAGAAAGCATTCAAAAACGACTTGATAAAGCAGCTTATGAAATGACTTTTGCGCCCAAATTTGATCACATCATTGTTAATGATAAGCTCGAAGACGCACAGCGCGAATTAGAAGCTACAGTGAAGCAATTCTTGGAAATAAAACATGAATAATCGCCTTTGAAACCTCAACTTCAATACCTTGAAAAGAAAATAATATTTCTATGAAAAGCGAAAAAAACTATAAAGTTGCCATACTACCACAAGCTAATCAAAATATTGTAAGGGCTTTGTTGTCGTTAAAAATCGAGGAAAAACCGCTACGTGATCCAAAGTCTAATGAGCTTTTAGTGAAAATGGAAGCTACACCTTTTAATCCATCCGACATTGCTTTTATGCAGGATAGCTATCAGGTAAAAAAACAAATGCCCTGCGTTCCGGGCTTTGAAGGAGCAGGCGTTGTCGTTGAAGTTGGAAGCAATTTAGATCGCAAACGCTGGATAAACAAGCGGGTGAGTTGTTTTTCTCAGCAAGACAAAGACGGCACTTGGGCGGAATATTTTTACGCCAATGTTAATGAAGTATTACCCGTTAGCGACAAATTGTCAGCTCAGCAGGCAGCCACATTTTTCGTCAATCCATTTACTGCATGGGGTCTTTTTGAAATTGCGCTTCAGCGTGAAAGCAGTGCTATCATTGTGAATGCTGCCGGCAGCCGGGTTGCTGACTTTCTTATTGCAATTGCCAAGATGCACGAACTTGAAGTGATTGCCATAGTTCGTAAGCAAAAAACTGCTACTACCCTGCTAGAAAACGGCTTAATAAATGTCCTTATTGAATCTGACCCCGACTTTGAAAGCCAGCTGCATGAAATGGCCAAAAAGTATAATGCCACCACCGCTTTTGATGCTGTTGGCGGCGCATCAAGCGGACAAATTTTTAACATGATGCCGCCAGATTCTGAAGTGGTTTTATATGGTGGCTTATCCGGAAAAGCTGTTTCCGGTATAAATCCCTTAGGGCTAATCTTTGAAAACAAGATGTATACAGGTTTTAACCTTAACGACTGGATGGCTGAAAATGATGCCGTTAGCTTTGAGGTAGCCCGTGAGACCCTTGAAAAGATGATTGAAGAAGGGCGCATCAGCACGAAAATACAAGAGGAAGTGCCGCTGGCTGATCTTGCGAAAGGGCTCCGAAATTATATCTCAGCGATGTCAGAAGGAAAAGTGATAATTAAATTTTAAAACATTAAAACTATGATAAAACAGCGTGTTGGTTTGTTTTTTGGATCCTTTAATCCCATCCACAACGGACACCTGATTTTGGCCAATTATATGGTTGAATTCACAGACTTACACGAACTATGGTTTGTGGTTTCACCTCAAAATCCATTGAAAGAAAAAAAAACACTGTTAGAAGAGCTTCACCGCTTTGATTTAGTAGTTAAGGCCGTTGACGATGATCCGCGTTTCAGGGTGAGCGATATTGAATTTCGTATGCCCAAGCCTTCTTTTACCATCGACACGCTTACTCGCCTCAGCGAAAAGCATCCCGCCATTGAATTTTCGTTGATTTGCGGAATGGACAACCTGGAAAGCATACACAAATGGAAAAACTTTGAAACACTTTTAGATGGTTATCGCCTATTGGTTTATCCGCGCAAAGGCTACTCTGGCGGTGAATACGCCAATCATCCATCGGTTCAATATGTAGAAGCACCTGAAATTGAGATTTCTTCCAGTTTTATTCGTCGCGCCGTAGCAAGTGGTAAAAATTTATCCTATTTCATGCCGCCTAAAGCCTTTGAATACATGACACTGATGCACTTTTACGAATAAGCTCGCATTAGCAGAGCACATGAAAATAAAACTTTTTAGGCAAGGTATTTGTTTACTAAATTGAGTCAACAATACTAAAGACACAATTTATGAAAGATGCCGCAGAACTTAAAGCATTGATCAGCTTGGCAGATGAGCCGGACGAGCAGCTTTATGCCCAGATTCGTTCGCGCATTTTGTTTTATGGTGTTGAGGCCATTCCTTCACTTGAAAGTGCTTGGGAATCCACATTGGAAGATGGCATACAGCAGCGCCTGATACAGCTGATCCACCAAATTCAACAGGAAACACTATTTGCAGAATTGCAGCAATGGGGGCGTTTTGGTTATGAAGACTTGCTGCGCGGATACATTCTTGTAACCCGCTATCAATATCCTGATTTAGACGTAGATGCCATTACCCGTGAAGTTGGTCGAATCGCACAGGAGCTTTGGCTCGAACTCAACAACGACCTTACACCACTAGAAAAAGTAAAAGTACTGAATCATGTGTTTTACGATATTAATCACTTTAGCGGAAACACCACAAATATTCATCTTCCTGATAACTTTTACCTAAAAAACCTGCTCGAATCAAAGAAAGGAAACCCGCTTTCTCTTGGTATTTTTTATCTGATTATTGCCAAAAGCATGCGCATTCCTATCCACGGAATCGATCTGCCGAAGCATTTTATCTTGGCCTACACTGACGAAGAAAAAAAGTCGTTATCAGCCGATGATGTTGTTTTCTATCTCAACCCATTTAACAAAGGTGCGGTTTTTACGAAAAACGAAATTGATCTGTATGTCAAGCAGTTGAAACTAGAACCTCAATCAAAATATTATGCGCCTTGTTCAAACAAAAATATTATTGCGCGCCTAATTAGCGGTTTGGCCGACAGCTATGTATTATCAGGAAACAATGATAAATCAGAAGAATTGCAACACCTATTAACCGCCCTAAATGATTGACGATAAATAATTGATATAAAGCTATTAACAAAAAAAGCCCGAAAATTCGGGCTTTTTTTTACTCAAAGAATTTTGAGCACTAACCAACATCACATTTATTTTATTTGCTCATTCTTTCAAATTTCATCTGACCCATTTGCGATTCAATCGCTTGCGCTGCAATTCTTTCTGTATCAAAAGGCATGTCCTCTATTTGAGCTTCAGCCTGCATTTTAAAATCTACCTGCATGGCTTTAGTCGCTTTTACCTCGGCGACAACCTCTTTTGTTTCAAACGGAATATCGTCAATGTATGCAGCAGCATCAATAACAGTTACTGAAAAAACATTTTGATGATAAGCTTTCGCTACCTTTTCTGTGTCAAAAGGGATATCATCGATATAGCTATCTGTTTGAACCCAAAATGGATTCATCGTTTGTGTTGTGTTTGCAGAAGAAGCATTGAACGCCATCATCTGAAAAAGAACTGAAATAATAATTACTGTTGCTTTCATGATATTTGATTTTTTAATTTTTTCTTTTTTAAGTTTTATTCTAATCTACTTATAACTAATACCGTGCCAATATTTATATTTTACTAAATATAAATAACTTATGTCTTTATATGCTAAACAAGCAAACGCCCAAAGTGTTCGATAAAAAGGCATAAATGTTCGTTTTTGTACAAATTATTTCGTGGCGCAATTTGAGCAGGAAAAGCATTACTTTTGAGCTGTTAACCAAAAAGCACTAAGCCATGAGCCGGACACAAAAAATTTTTATTGTTTTGATAGTTCTTGTTATCGCCATCCAATTTATTCGTCCTGAGCGAAATATCGAGAATAATCCCAGTCGGTACGATATTTTTCACAAAACAGGACAGCCTGCAGAAATCTCTGCAATGGTGCAGTCGGCCTGCTACGATTGCCATTCTAATCGCACTGCTTATCCCTGGTATGCCAGCGTTGCACCGGTTTCGTGGATCATTGCCAATCATGTGAAAGAAGGCAAAGAACACCTCAACTTTAGCGATTGGAAACTACTTGACAAAGCGCAGCAACAACATGCGCTGGAAGAAATTGTTGAAGTGCTCGAAAAACAAGAAATGCCACTCAAACCTTATCAATGGCTGCATAGTGAAGCCGAAATGACTTCAGAAAAAAGCATACAAATTATTGATTGGGCTAATGAAATGAAGCTTTCGTTGAATTAGTAAAAAAGGCGGATAGGTAGCAAACTACAAACCCACCTGAGATTTATTTAGTCAAGTTTTATTTCTTACTGATAACGACTGCTGTTTGCTGCACAGAACCATCCATTTTTATGAGCTGAATCTGATATAGACCATCAGCAAACCCAGTTAAATCAATCATTTTCTTTGCTCCTACCACCGAATATTCCCTTATAATTTGACCTTGAGGATTAACCAGCCTAACCAATTTTGTGTTGCTTGAAAAATCTACTTGAAGCAAATCAGAAGCCGGGTTTGGATAGATTTTAAAACCCTTCTGCTTATTGTCATCCACACCAAGTGTTACTGCTAAAGTAACAGGCACAATAATTTCAGGCTGAACGAGATCATTACTCTCAATTGTCAGATTGCCCCGATACACGCCCTCACTGAGATCGGTGGCATCGATACAAATTTCTACAATCGTATTTTCACCCGGATTTACTGTTCCCAAAGGGGCAGAAATCGTAATCCAATCCTCACGTAAATAGGTTATTGAAATCTCAAAGTTAAGCACTTGATTACCATTATTTGAAATCGTTAAATCATGACAATAAATCTCATTTCCAACAAAAAGTTCGGTAATTTCTTCTGGACTCACGACAATTTCAGGACTTCCGGCACTAGCACCAACATATCCCCTGCGATCATTACTTCCTTTGTATGTTCCGGCGAGCAGCATCGCATCTTCAACACTTACCCCAAAGCTGTAAGCACTAATAAAAACAGAATCGTCAGGCGAAAAATTTTGCTCGTAAGAAAGTGCCACTAAATCAAGCATTCCGTCGCCGTTGATATCTCCGAGATTAGCCCCATTCATAAAAGTAAAGCCTTCGGGGCGCAGTGGAAATCCATCCAACTCGCCTGAACCGTCCATTTTATAGGCATGAATAAACCCTTTTCCTTCGATTTTAAGATTGCTACCAAACAACAGTTCGGCTTGTCCATCTCCATCAATATCAGCAACGCTGGTAAAACCTTCGAGACCGCCCGATTTAACGATTGGGAAGTTCTCCAATAGATTGCCATCACCATCAAAACCATATAACATGGGCGCAATATCCTCTCCGGTTGGCCGACTCATAAAAATGCTATAATCCTGATTACCTGTCAAATCGACAACAGTTGGGGGCGAATAAGTCCAGTAATTTTCTGGCACAGCTATTGGCCAACCAGCACGGTAATTTCCATCATGATTTCGGGCATAAAACTTTGGCGCATCTCCGTGTGATGAGCCCACAATTGTAAGAAATCCATCTGCATCCAAATCAGCTAAAATTGGAGATTGATAAGAAAATTTATTACCATCTGGAGGCACAGGAAAACCAGCCAAAGCATTTCCATTCGCATCAAAAGCATAGAGTGTGCCATCAGAAATTCCGGTTACAATATCCATAACACCATCATTGTTGATGTCAGCAACAGAAGGCGTTACAGCAGGAGTTCCGGCTAAAAGCTGAGGCCAGTTTGTGCCGAAAGCAGTTCCATCCTGATTGAGGACGTGTAAATTATTAGAAGTGCGCGTTTGCACAACTATCTCACATTGATTGTCTCCATCCAGATCGGCAATAACTGGTGCGCAAATGATCCAATGCAAGTCGAAATCTAACGGCCATCCAGGCATATCGTTGCCATTGGCATCCAGATAATAAACATGGCCGTTGTTTGGCACACCGCCGGTAACACATACAATTCCGAGGGTTCCGTTTCCATCCATATCAGCAATAGAAGGTGGATAAATAGCTGTTCCGGTGAGGTTTTTTTGCCATAGCAGCGTTCCATCACCATTATATACGTTCATTTTTTTAAAAGAAGCGACCAGAATTTCATCTGAGCCATCTAGGTTAATATCGGCCAGTGTTACGCCACGGAAGTTTTTAAAATTAGGGCTGGCTTCCATTTTTAGCGGAAAACCTGCCATTTGATCAAAACTCCTTGACGCATCAAAATGCTGATCAAAATCGACACTAATTTGTTCTGTAA
Source organism: uncultured Lentimicrobiaceae bacterium (assembly GCA_964578915.1). Taxonomy (GTDB): domain Bacteria; phylum Bacteroidota; class Bacteroidia; order Bacteroidales; family F082; genus UBA5536. The sequence continues at coordinate 9,775 of CAZOEV010000007.1, read as the reverse complement.
TTACACGGCCATCCTCTGACAGTGAGGCTTTGTAAGCATTTTGCTGCGCAAAGCTTAAAGTGGTTAAAAGCAAAAAACTGATGATTAAAAGGAATAAAATTTTCATGATTGGTATAGTTTAAAGTTTGACATCTAATGAATTACAGTTTTCAAAAGTGCAATACGGCATTAAAAGTGATGCGCATTAAAAACGGCAAAACCAATTCGTTTATTCAAATTTTCTATCAAAACGTAAATAGCAGATTTCCAGACTGCAACGAGAGAGAAATTTGATTAGCCGTTGAAATCTGCAATAAAGTTACACTTTATAAGTGAAAGTGCTTTTAGACTAATTCAAGATCGAAATCCTTATTTGATAGCTTTATTTTACTGTTTGACAATGAGTTAAGTGTCCGTTTTATGTGTTCAGCCCGATCTTGCTTGATAAAGGTTGGTATTAAATATTCCAATTTTATTTTTAGAAGTCGGTTTATTACAACAATATCTTCTTTTGAGAATGGCCTTAATCCATTAACCAACTCCGACATATATCCCTTTCTGTGTCCCAAAATCTTGGCAAGATCGTTTTGATTTAGTCCAAAAACCTTCAATTTTTCCTTAATCAATTCCTTTCTCTTGTAATAAAATTCATTTTCTGCCTGAACCAGTGTCTCTGCCAAATCGCTCTCTTTTACCTGATAGTCGGTAATTGAATTTTCGTTAACCCAATTGTCTTGCTCAAACTTTCTAATCAACTCTTTAAGATGCGCACGAATTGGTTGGTACGATTTATCTTCTTTTACCAAAACACGGAGTTGTAAATAAATGGAAGTAGCTCTTTCATATTCCAGTTCGCTGCTTAACAGCTTTACATTTTGAATGTTATGTATTGATAGTTTTTCCATTTTAAACCAATTTTTGAATTCTTAACCATTTTTCAATTACGGCTTTATTGCCTTTGAAAGTTTTATCGTATTCATCATGAGAACCGCACCAAACAACAGATGCTTCATTGTCCTCAAAAACTATTAGAATCATTGTCCTGTGAATATTAATATCAAAAAAGTAAAATCCATCACTGTGAACGCAATCAACATCCGGACGAGAGATTTTTATATCTGTTTGTTTATCCCAGTCAGCATCTTCAATATCAAAAATTAATTTATCAATGGCATTGACTAATTTGATATTGCCACGATTCTTTCTTTTTAACTTAATCAGCTTATTCTTTTGTAATAATTCCAACTCAATAAAATTTTCTTAACGCAAAGATAGCAAAATAGTTTCATTTATTATGAAACCTAATTAATGCTTATTGTATTTTCCCGTTGTTCACCAACTCCGTTGAATGACGAATTAAAACTAATTGATTCTGCTTTTCAACAAATCAAACAATCTCCTTCAAAAGCTTTCTATCCGCTTTTCCACTCTCCAGAAACGGGATTTTTTCAATGAAATAGAGGTGTCTTGGCATTTCCTGTGCGGGTAAAAGCGTAGAAAGCTTTTGCCAAAAATCATAAATCTCTCTGATCGTAAAATGGCCTTCAATAACCAAAATAGCAATTTCTCCCGCAGTTTCGTCTTTTTTTCCAAGCAGAAGCAGTTTACTTGAAATGTGCTTCTGCAACTTTTGCTCCACTAGCAAAGGATGAATTTTTGCACCTGCGCTGATAATCACATCATCAACACGACCAAGGATTTTGAACTGCCCACTTTTACTTATTGATACTATATCATTGGTAATCAATTTTTTAATCCCCAGACTTTCTACATCAACTTGTAAGCAATTTCTTTGATCAACAGAAATTTTTACACCTCCCAAAGGCGTAAACCAATCCGATTTGTCTGCGCCATTAACTTTCCGCAAGGCAATATGACTCATGGTTTCCGTCATGCCATAAGTATGGTAAAAAGCCGTGCTAAAATGCTGCAATTGCTGTTCAAGATGGCCAGCAATAGCACTTCCACCAATAATTATCGTTTTGAAATACTTTAGCTTTTCTGGCGTTTCCGATACTATTTTTGAAAGTTGCAAAGGCACCATCGCACTAAAATCTATTTGCTGATCTAGTGACACAAGCGGATTAGCCGCCGCATTGCCTACCACCAAGTTCATATCAAAAACCAGGGCGCGGACAATCATCATTTTTCCAGCGATATAGCCTGGAGAAAGACATAAATACAGATTTTTTGAGCTGTCAAAACCAAAAAAATCACCCGTCATTTTGGCACTGGCTGCCATGGCGGCTTTTGAAAGTGAAATCTGCTTTGGCGTGCCGGTTGAGCCAGAGCTTTGCTGAATAATAGTCTCTTCCTTATCAAACCAATCTTTCAAAAAATCCAGCATTTCCTGCCACAATAAATCTGATTTCTTACCTTTTAGCACACTTAATTCATCAAAGGAAAAGCTTTTGCCGTTAATCCTAAAAACCCTTTCTTTAGCTGTCATTATTCTGGACTTAGGTTTTCCCATTGAAGGGCGGGATTATAAAAAAGTGCCGCATTGCTTATTTCAAGCGGTGATTGTATATTATTGGTATAAAGCTGTCCCGTTCCCAAGCCTTGCGGAAGCAGGTTTTGTTTATTGAAAACCCATTGTGCAATAGCATTCAGACCTATATTTGATTCCAGTGCTGAAGTAGCCCACCACTTAATTTTCAGCTTTTCAGCCTCACGAATAAATTGTTCGGAAGCCTCCAATCCGCCAAGCAAACTGGGTTTCAAAATCACATATTGCGGATTTATTTCCCTTAGCAAAGGTGGGATGGAAACAGATTCAACGGCAATCAATTCTTCATCAAGGGCAATTGGAATTGGACTTTTTTCGCACAACAGTGCCATTTCCAGCGGCTGACCCGCTTTTATTGGTTGTTCGATTGAATGAATACGGTAAGCCGATAGCCTTTTGAGTTTCTCCAAGGCTTCATTGGGCGCAAAAGCGCCGTTGGCATCCAGCCGTAATTCAATCTGTTTTGCATCAAATTTCGACCTGATGCTGGAAATTAATTCCAGCTCTTGCTCAAAATTGATAGCACCGATTTTTATTTTTATGCAGTCAAAACCAATTTCAATTTTTTCCTGAATTTGCGCTCGCATAAACTCCGGACTCCCCATCCAAACCAAACCATTGATAGGAATACCGATTTTGCCATGCGTAAATTGGGTGTCATAATGAATATAACTTTTCTGACTTTTCAAATCCAGCAGCGCAGTTTCCAAGCCAAAACGAATAGCTGGAAATTGTTGCCCACGTTCTTGAACCCAAGACTCTGCTTTAGTAATATTTTTGCAAAGCCACTGCAATTCTGCCTCAATTTTATCCGGTGGGTCAATGCTTAAGTCGATGATCGTACTTACTTCACCAATTCCAACCTTCCGCTTATCACTTGTATCTTTGATAAAAATAAACCAAGAATCTTTGGTGTTTAAAACGCCGCGGGAAGTTCCAGCCGGTCGTTTGAAGATCATCAGTCGATGCAGAAAATGGGCTTTAAGCATGACTAAAAAATAAATCCGAGTCCGTAAACCAGGGTTAGTAAAAGTGTTTTCAGCGCCAATTTACGCAAAAAAGGATCTAATTCTGCAGTGTTTTTCAGCTTCCTGACGAGGCGCAAATCAATCAAAAATAATGGCAACAAAAGAAGGAATAAAAAGCTTGTTATCTCTTTGTTTTCTAGTATATTATAAATCACAAGAAATACAAATGGAATCAAAATCAGTAAGTAATGGTAGCCTATGGCAACCTCAACACCAAGCTTGACAACGATGGTTTTTTTACCCTTTTCTTTGTCATTAGAAAAATCGCGTATATTATTGAGGTTGAGCACACCCGTACTTAACATTCCAATCGCAGCGGCGGGCAACAACACATCCAAATTCCAAGCGAGGGTAGCCAAAAAATAGGTGCCAGAAACTGCTACAATTCCAAAAAACACAAACACAAACAGATCGCCCAAGCCAGCGTAGCCATAAGGGTTTTTTCCGGTAGTGTATTTGATGGCAGCAATGATAGCTGCCAAACCAAGCAAAATAAATACAAATGTTTCAACCAAAGGAAGTTGCACTACCACAAACAAAAGGACTAAACCACTTATCAAAGCCAAAAATGAAGTAATCAACATAGCTACTTTCATTTCTGTAGCAGTAATCTCTCCATTCTGAACCGTGCGTTTGGGGCCAATGCGTTTGTGATCGTCCGTGCCTTTGGCAAAGTCGCCATAATCATTAGCGAAATTAGAAAGAATTTGGAGCAGCAAGGTTGTTAGTCCAGCCATCAGCACTGCTGAGAGTTTAAACTGGGGATTTGGCGCAGCGATAAAACCACCTAAGGCAATACTCGCCAGTGCCAGCGGCAATGTTCGCGGTCGTGCGGCTTTAATCCAGGAGCTGAATTTTGCCATGGTTTTTTAGGGGAATTTAGGATATTTATGGAAGTCTGGATCGCGCTTTTCTAGAAAGGCGTGTTTGCCTTCCTGCGCTTCTTCCGTGAGGTAATAAAGCAAGGTAGCATTTCCGGCAAACTCCTGTAAACCAGCTTGCCCATCAAGTTCGGCGTTGAGACCGAGCTTTATCATACGCAATGCCATTGGACTGCGTTTCATCATAATTTCACACCATTCCACGGTGGCATCCTCCAGGTTCTCTAGTGGAACTACTTTATTTACCAAACCCATTTCAAGTGCTTCTTTGGCAGAATAAAACTGGTTCAGAAACCAAATTTCTCTTGCTTTTTTCTGGCCAACAATACTTGCCAAATAGCTTGAGCCAAAGCCGGCATCAAAACTACCCACTTTAGGGCCAACTTGTCCAAAACGCGCGTTTTCAGAAGCTACCGTGATGTCGCAGATCACGTGCAGCACATGGCCACCGCCAACTGACCAACCATTTACCATCGCAATAACCGGCTTAGGCATGGAGCGAATTTTGCGCTGCACATCAAGCACATTCAGGCGCGGAATTCCCTGCTCGTCAATGTAGCCTCCTTCACCTTTTACTTGCTGATCGCCGCCACTACAAAAGGCTTTATCGCCCTCTCCGGTTAAGATAATGGTATAAACATCTTGATTTTCGCGGCAAATATCCAGTGCCTCCGCCATCTCAAAAGTTGTGGTTGGCCTGAAAGCGTTTTGCACTTCGGGACGGTTTATTGTAATTTTCGCGATATGATTCCAGATTTCAAACCGTATATCTTTATAGGTTTTGAACGCTTTCCAATGTCTTTTTTGTTCCATTTATTAGTGATTTTAAAAAAAACAACTTAATCAACAAATTGTTTGTCAACCAGAATGTTTCGCAAAAATAGTAAATGAAACCGTTTAATCTGGTTTGGCACTGCCAATACATCGGAAATAAGCCAGCAGTTGCTCAGAACTTACTTCGGGAGGTGTTTGAATCTCCAGTAAAGCTGCCTTACTTTGCTTTGCAAAAAAGTCAGGTAACACATTGATTATATTCGTGATAGAATCAGCTGAAAAGTAATTTAATTGATAGGTTTCAGCCAAGTGTTTGGCTGTTGTTTGGTGTCGCGCCTCAAAATGTGTTTCGAGTAATCCGGTTTTGGCCGGCCCATCTATAAAACGAAAAATACCTCCGCCCTGGTTATTAATGACAATAATTTTCAAAAAGGACGAAACATAAGGATTCCAAAAAGCATTGGAATCATAAAAGAAAGCCAGGTCGCCAGTTATCAGCAGTGTTGGCTTTTGGCTCACAAAACAGGCGCCTACGGCGGTCGAACTGCATCCATCGATGCCACTTGTGCCGCGATTTGAAAAAAACTGATACGGAAATTTATAATCAAAAAGCTGTGCATAACGCACCGGCGTGCTATTGGCTAGGTGAATTTCGTAATGTTCTGGTATTTCTTTTATCAGCCTGTCAAAAACCTTGATATCGCTATAAGGCGCTCCATCCATAATTTGCTGGTGCATTTCGGCTGATTTATTATCGGCTGCCTGCCAAAGTTTTTTGTAATCGCTTTTTTGACTGCTTAATCCCGAAATAAACTGTGCTAAAAAATCTTTGGCTTTCATTGGAATTCCCAACGTAAGCTTTTGGTAAGTATCTATTTGCCAATCAACAGGATCAATATGCCAATGGGCTTTAATGTTCGTATTACGCAAAAAAGCTTTAATTCTTTTGGAAACAATATGTCCGCCAAAAGTCAGCAGCAGATCGGGTTCGAAGCTTTCGGTTTCTTTGCCAATAATAGCCAGACAGCGATCTACAGCATTTACAAATTCGGGATTATGCAGGTTAGAAGTAGTTTCAGTTAGCACGATAACATCTTCAAAAGCAGCAAATTGAGTGAGTAACTTTTCTGTTTCATGCTGTGGAAACTGCTGTCCGACAAGAATCATTTTTCTTGCAGAATGCTGCCAGATTTGGGTTAAATCTGTGAGTGTTTTTGTCGTTAAGGTTTTTGTTAGTTCAACTGTTTGAATATTTTTCGGTTCATTTTCACGCTCCAAGCTAAATCCATATAGCGGTTCGGTAAAAGGCAAATTAATATGAACCGGGCCAGGACTAGGATAAACAGCTGCATTCAGTGCTTCGGAAATCAGACGATCATTAAACCAGCTATCGTCTTGTGAGCGAATAGTTTCGGGCAGTTCAAAGCTGGCTTTCACATAGTTGCGAAACACTTCCTTTTGTCTTATTGTTTGGCCATCGCCCTGATCAATCCACTCCACAGGCCGATCGGCAGTGAGAATGATAAGTGGTAATTGTTGGTAATAAGCTTCGGCCACGGCTGGCGCATAATTCAGCGCTGCAGAGCCAGAAGTACAAACTATTGCGACAGGCTTTTGCAGCTTCAAGGCCATTCCCAGCGCAAAAAAAGCTGCACTGCGTTCGTCAACAATAACCAGACACTCAAAAAAGGGATCATTACAAAAAACGCTGACAACAGGAGCGTTGCGTGAGCCGGGCGAAACAATTAAATGTTTGATTCCCCGAATTTTCATTAGCCTTGCCAGATTTAATAACCCGGATTTATCTTTGTCAGCATTCATACTGCAAAGGTCAGGATTTATTTTGTAAAAAGCGATAGCATTGTCTGCGACTTCAACACCGTTTCTTCCCACTCCTTTTCCGGATTAGAATCCGCAGTTAAACCGCCACCAACATAGCTATATAAAATATTACCAATGACTTGCACACAGCGCAAATTGACATATAAATCAGCAGACATATTATCTTGAGAAATCCCTAAAAATCCGCTATAATAAGATCGCTTATGCGGCTCAGTTTGCTTAATCAGCTCAAGCGCTTTTTCTGCGGGAAGCCCACAAATTGCCGGTGTTGGATGAATTTTTTGCGCCAATTCCAAGGCTGAAATACTTGCTGGAATTTTAAAATTGATATGATTTAGAAGATGAGCAAGTTTTCCAGCAAGATGCGTTGATGTTTCCGAGATGTTTAGCTTTTTTACACTTAAATCCTTTAATATATCGGCGATATAATCGACAACATATTGCTGCTCGTCGCGTTCTTTCTGCTTCCAGCTATAAAGTTCTTCTGCATTTGTTTTGGCTGGCTGTGTTCCGGCGAGTGCCATTGTATAAGCCTTCTGATTGTTAGCACTTAATAGCGTTTCGGGAGTTGCTCCAGTCCAAAAAAGCCCATGACCATCAGATAAAATATATACAAAAGCGCTTGGATATTTTCGGCAAATTTGCTCGAACTTCCTGCCCCAGTCAACAACTTCATCTATTTCGTGTGCTATTATGCGTGAGAGTACAACCTTGCTCAGTTCGTTATTTTTAAGCTTTGAAATTAAAGATTTAGCTTGCTTGAGGAATTCATTTTTGGAGGCAATAAATGGTTGATCAGAAAGCTCTATCAATCTATTTTGTTGCTTCTTAAGCTCTGAAAAGTCAATTTGCAGCTCCCATCCCGAGCAAATTTGTTGTGGTTTTAAGCATCGTATTTTTTCATCATCGGCATGAAATGGATAAAACACAAAACCGTTTTCCGAAACAGAAGCGAGCGATTCTACACAGACGAAATCTCCTCCCGCAAAAAGCTGAGGTTCTTCAGTTTGCGGCTGTCGAAAAGCAACAAAAGCCGTGTTATCATTCAATAACTCATTAATTGCTTCCGTTATTTTCATCCGTTTCACTCCTCCTTTTTTTGGTGCGCCATCACAAAATTTGTCAGTCTGCAAGAAGAAACCAAATTGCCAGTTTCATCTTTGATATCGATATTCCAGACATGGGTATTTCGTCCCTGATGAATGATAACAGCCTCCGCTACAACGTATCCATCGGTAGCTGGCCGCACATGGTTTGCACTTAAATGTGAGCCGCGCACATCATTTTGATCAAGACCAACCATAAAAGCTGAACCCAAACTTCCGACGGTTTCGGCCAACGCCAGACTGCTACCACCATGCAAAATTCCCATCGGCTGTTTGGTCTTATTATTTACCGGCATCCGAGCTTTTACATAACCAATTTTCACTTCAAGGTACTCAATACCAAGTTGTTCCATAAGTGTATTTTTATTCATGGCTTGTAGCTCAGCAAGTGTTGAATTAGAATTAATCATCTGAAAAAAAATTTAATTAGTGTTCGTGAGAAAACTACTCTTTTTGAGACTTTGATAAGAAACAGTCAATGACAAGGCTTTCGAAATTTTTGAAAACAAGAATAACGAAGTGTTTTGCCTTTTCTTACAAAGGCTAATTAACTGCCCCAAGTTTCTCTGTCAAGGCTGCGGTAATTAATGGCTTCGGCTAAATGTTCACTAAGAATTCTTTCGCTGCCTTCTAAATCGGCTATAGTACGCGACACATTTAAAATCCTGTCGTAAGCCCTTGCCGAAAGACTTAAACGCTCCATTGCATTCTTTAATAAGGTCCTCCCTGTATCATCAATTTCACAATACTGTTGCAATAACTTACTGCTCATCTGAGCATTAGCGTGAACAGAGGGGTTTTTCGCAAACCTTTGCTCCTGTATTTTTCTGGCACGAATCACGCGTTCGCGGATAGCTTCGCTACGTTCCGACAAACGTTTTTCGGTGAGTTCTTTAAAAGCAACAGGCACCACTTCCACATGCAAATCAATGCGATCCATAAGCGGCCCAGATATTTTATTGAGATATTTTTGAACGATTCCCGGGCTACAAACACACGCTTGATCAGGATGATTGTAATAGCCACAGGGACAAGGATTCATAGCCGAGATAAGCATAAAACTGGCTGGAAAATCGACGGAAATTCGCGCCCTGGAAATAGTAACGACGCGCGCTTCCATGGGTTGTCGCATCACCTCTAGCACGGAGCGTTTAAATTCAGGAAGTTCGTCCAAAAACAATACGCCATTGTGCGCCAGCGATATTTCGCCTGGCTGCGGAAAAGTGCCACCACCAACCAGCCCTGCATCACTAATAGTATGGTGCGGACTGCGAAATGGACGCGAAGAAACAAGCGCAGTATTTTTACCAAGAATACCAGAAACAGAATGTATTTTAGTGGTTTCAAGGGCTTCCTCCAAATTTAGCGGTGGCAAAATTGATGGCAAACGTTTGGCCAACATGGTTTTTCCACTTCCGGGCGGGCCGATTAAAATAACGTTATGCCCGCCGGCTGCTGCAATTTCAAGGGCTCTTTTAATATTTTCCTGTCCTTTCACATCAGAAAAGTCGTACTCATATTGATCTCGTTTATTCAGAAAATCATCCGATAAATCCGGTTTAACTGCAGTGAGGTTTCCTTCCCCGTTCAAAAACGCAACAACATCCGTAATGGTTTTGGCTCCATACACCTCAAGTTGATCAACAACAGCAGCTT
>CAZOEV010000006.1:0-18710 GCA_964578915.1 uncultured Lentimicrobiaceae bacterium | reverse complement strand
CAAGCGCACTGCCTTCTTTTTGAATCACGAAGTGCAGATCGAAAATTACTTTCACACCAGCTTTTTTCAGCCTATTGGCAATAAAGCCGAGCGGAATACCCTGAATAGCAATTGCCCACTGAAAAATTACCAGATCGGCTTCTAATTTCTTGATTAGCTTCACGGTGCGCAACCACGAAATAGGATTGTTATAATTGGTGATATAATGCAAGCCAATATTAGTGCCTTGCAGTTGATCGGCCTTGCTTTTGCGGTCGATAAAGTCGCGTGGAATGATGGCCGGATATTGTTGCGTCCAGGAAACGATATCCACTTTGGTATTTTCCTGTTTGTCAAAAGCTTTGGCCAACGAGGTGTTGTAATTGGCGATGCCGCCTTTAAACTGTGGCCCGGGGCCAAAACATACGATCTTTTTCATGTCGTCAATTAAATTTCAGGCGGCAAAGTTAGCCCTTTCGAAAGCCAAAAAAAAGCACTTTAAAGCTTGCAGAGGTTGATTAATTAAGTCTTATTAAGCAGAGATACCGCATAACTGATACAAAACGCGTGCGCCCACATTGCCATCCCAGTCGTTGTTGCCAGGCGAAACTTCGCATAAATCGAAGCCAATAATTTCCTTACCAGATTCTTTGATCATATTGAGCAAATAAATCATTTCTTCGTATTGCAGGCCACCGGGAACAGGTGTTCCGGTATTTGGGCAAAGTGTTGGATCGAGTCCATCGATATCGATGGAGATATACACTTTTGGCGGCAAATGCGACACCATCTGTTGCACTTGCTCAGCCCAACTTCTGCCTTCGTATTGTTGCTTGCGCACTTCTCTATCAAAATAAACACTGATGCGTTCCTGTTTCAGGCTGGCAAAATCGGCTTCTTCATGGCAATAATCCCGAATACCCACCTGCACCAGTTTTTTTACATTATTAAAGCGCGATATTACATTATAAAATATGGAGGCATGCGAATATTTAAAGCCTTCGTAAGCTTTTCTCAAGTCGAGGTGTGCATCAATTGTTACCAATCCGTAATCAAGTTTTTGGTCGGCAAAATATTCATGATAAGCCAATGGAATGCTGTGATCGCCACCTAAAAGACCAACCACTTTTCCACGTGATTTCCAATGAGAAATGCGTGTTTTGAGCCAGGTATTTTTTTGCAAGGTCGCCGCTTCAATTTGTTCATATAATGGTTTGAATCGTGCCGGATTTGATTCCAGTTCACCGGTTTCAGCAGCGCGAATAATTTGTTCTGAAACAGGAATCAAACTATCGTGAAGTTCACGTAAATCTGCAGGAAATTTATCCATCCAGATGCCTTTTTTCCAGAGGCTGGGATAATCGTGGTGGTGCAAATCTACCTGCATAGAAGCTTCTTTTACCGCTTCGGGGCCATCAGCTGTGCCTTTGCCGTAACTGGTTGTGAGTTCCCATTCCACAGGAATAATAATAATTTTTGACTGTTCGGCATCAAAGGGTAATCCAAAAATGCCAGCATTTTCAGCCGAGGCAGCATTGGGATTAAAAGTGGATATTGACATAAAGTAAGTTTATTTTCTGTAAAAGTATTGTGACGAAATTTGGTAATATCATTTGCTAGACCAAATAAATCGCATTTATATTTAAATACTCAATTTAAAATTGTTATAAATAACCCTCATAAAGTTTGTCGCCAATGTCTTTACGGACTTTGCTGTCCTTTTCAAGTTTCATCAGTTTCTGGTAGATAATTTCCAATTGATCAGTCTGCAGTACAGCCTCCCAGTCCGCTGATTTAGTATCCATTGTTTTAAGCTTTAATAGATGCTGAATCAGACTTTTATCAGTCGATTCAATAATCCAACTAATCAACTCAAGTTTTTCTTTTTGAATATTCATGGGTTAAATATTTACAACAAAAATACGAATAATTGTGGCATGGTGAGAGCACGCTTTCAGATCAATAATTAGAGCAAAACACAGCTAGCATAATTAAATAACGTATTGCTTTAATATTTGGAAGAAATAGATTTTTTAATATTTTTGCTTCACGAGCAAAACGAGCCAGAACCAGCAGTTTTTCTTTATGTTTATAAATTGCAGATTTACTATAACCTAAGCTAAAGGCTTTTTAATTAAAATGAACCCTATTTTAATTGTTATCCAATGACCCAAAACCTCCTAAAAATAGCTTGTAGAGCTGTTTTGTCCATCACCTTTTGTTTACTCTTCACAGCCAATCTATTTGCTCAAAAAGCACCAATGAAGTTTGGTAAAATTGATCAGAGCGATCTGGAAATGACAGTTTATGCGCCCGACACTACTGCCAAAGCGGTGATTCTGGGAGATTACGGTGAAGTTTCTTATGAAATGAATGTCCACGGCGGATTTGATTTGGTTTACATCAGACATCTACGCGTCAAAATTCTGGATCAAGAAGCCACTTCTTATGGCGATTTTAAACTGAAGCTATGGAAAGGAAACAGACTCGATGGCCAGAGAATAGACAGGCTGAAAGCCGTAACTTATAACATGGAAGAAGGTGAGCTGGTTAAAACAGCACTTGACAAAGACGATATTTACGAAGAACAGATCACCGAATACCTTTATAGCAGCAATTTTTCACTTCCAATGCTTAAAGCGGGTAGCGTTTTCGATTTAGAATACACAATTATTTCAGACCTGCTTGCAAGTGTTCCCGACTGGCGTTTTCAATCTGATATTCCAGCAGTTTTTAGCGAACTACGCTTTTCTTATCCTGAAATTTACAATTTCAAGCAAAACATGAAAGGCTATTTAACACTTGATATCAACGAAAACAGTTCCTCTGTAGGACATTATACTGGAGGAGAAAACATGGGATTTGTTGGTAATTATAAAATATATGATTCACGATTTAGGATTGATGATGTTCCGGCCTTAAAAAAAGAACCGTATATGAATCATCCGATAAATTATTACGCTGGATTAGAATTTGAACTTACTGCCTACCAAAGAGAATTTGGCGTTTACAAAGACCTCACTGGAAGCTGGCCGAAAATTGATCAAGAACTGCTAGAATCAGAGCATTTCGGACTTGCGCTAAACCGCACTGGTATAGTAAAAGAGGCTGTTGATGAAATTATGGCAAAAACAACAGACACAATACTGATGATTGATTTGGCCCATCGCTGGGTAAAGAGTCATATCAAATGGAACGAGCGGAATGCTGTTTACACACGTCATTCTTTGCGCAAAGCCCTCGACGATCAATCTGGCAATTCTGCCGAGGTTAACCTCCTGCTCGTCATGCTTTTGAGAGAGCTTGGATTACAGGCCGATCCAATTATTTCGAGCACACGCAACAATGGAATTATCATCACAGCACACCCGATGCTCACAAAGTTTAATTATGTGTTGGCCTATTGTAAATTTGGTAGTCAAGAATTGATAATCGATGCAACAGCTGATGAATTACCTTTTTACCTGCTGCCAGAAAGGGCGATAAATAGCGAAGGCAGGATTATCAGTAAAAGTAAAGTAACATCCGGTTTTATAAATTTGGCACTGCAAAATCCCGCTACTGAAAAACATGTTTCCCAAATGATGTTGGCTACTAATGGCAGTTTGCAGGCGCGCACGACTGTGCAAGCTACGCAACATTTGGCGGCTGATTTGGCCATTAGTTATAACAAGCATCAAAACAAAGAAGCTTTTATGGATGATTTTGAAAGTGATCATGCTGGATTTGAATTACTTGAGCTTACAAACAATAACCTTACAGATTGGTTTAAACCCTTTGAGCAAACCTATCGCTATAATATCAAAGACTTGGATGAGGAAACAGAAAAGGAATTAATGTATATCAATCCGCTTCAGTTTTCGCACCTTAAAACCAATCCATTCAAAGAGGAAAGTAGGGTGTTCCCTGTTGATTTTATCTTTCCCAAAACCACTACAAAAACAGTAAGAATTTCAATTCCGGCAGGCTATAAAATCGATGAAGTTCCAGAAAACACTGCTTTTGCACTCCCCAATAATAGCTGTGTTTACCGTTATCATCTGGTGCAATCGGGCTCTCAGATTCAGCTAACTGCCGAGCTGCAAATCAATGAGTCCTTTTTTAGTTATGCAGATTATGAGCTGCTAAAGTCGTTTTTTGATCAAGTTGTTCAAAAAGAGGACGAACTGATTGTAATTTCAAAAATCTAAAAAATGCGCCTGGTTATCAGCCTTTTATTTACGTTGTTTTTAGTGTTTTCGGTACATAGCCAGTCCATAAATCCTGCTTTGCTAGAAAACGCCAGCAGCGTGGTGCTGGAAAATAACATTAGCCTAAGTACGACCAGAAATGGTGGACATGAAATAGAAGTTATGGTTAAAACTTTGATTTTGAATAAAAAATCAAAAAGAGATGCCACTATTGTGATTCCTTACGATAAGTTTTCAAAAGCAGATTTTTCTTATGGACTCATCAAAAATCTGAAAGGCGAGATCATCAAAAAAATCAAAGCAAAAGACCTGCTCGACCAAAGTGCGGTATCGGGATTCTCTTTGTATGAAGACAACCGAATGCTAATTTTTGAGTACGAACCCCTCACCTATCCTGTAGTTATTGAATATGCATATAAAATTAGCACAAAACACAATTTTTATACCCGCCTTTTTAGCCCAATACAGCGCTATGGCCAAAGCGTTATAAAAGCCAAATTTGTTTTAAACAGCTCACAAGAGGAAGCGTTTATTTACAAAACTTTTGGAGTAGGTGAACCCGAAATTGAGCAGGAAGAAAAATCTTTGAAATACACCTGGACTTTCGATACAATTCCAGCACTTTTGCGGGAACCTTTTACCGTTGATATCAACAGCCAACGCAAAGCTATTATGATTGCTCCAGTAGATTTTACTTTTGAAGGCTATGCCGGCAGCAATGCAGATTGGGTTTCGCTGGGCAATTGGATTTATCAGCTTCAGGAAGGACGGCTTGCACTGCCCGAAACAGCCAAAGCTGATGTAAAAACTATCGTAGATCGATTTGAAAATCCCTACGATCAAGCAAAAGCTATTTACGAATATATGCAGGAAAGAAGCCGCTACGTAAGTATTCAGCTCGGAATCGGTGGATTTCAGCCTTTTGACGCACAAACCGTTCACGCGTTGGGCTATGGCGACTGCAAAGCACTAACTAATTATACCCAAGCTTTGATGCAAGAAGCTGGCCTGAAATCCTATTATACACTCGTAAAAGCCGGCAAAAAAGCCTATGATTTTGAGCCAGACTTCACGGCTAATCAGTTTAATCATGTAATATTATGTGCTGTTATAGAAGAAGATACCGTCTGGATGGAATGTACTAGTCAACAGATTCCTTTTGGTTTTTTAGGAGATTTTACAGACAATAGGCCAGCGCTCCTTATTAAAAAAGATGGCAGCACATTGATAAAAACCCCTCATTATAACAGTACGCACAATAAAAGTCAGACTAGCACAAAAATTATCCTTGAAACCAACGGCAACGCCAAGCTAGCTATTATGCGGCAGCATCATGGCCTTCATTATGATGATTTGAGCCATTATACGAACTTGGAAACCAAAGCGATTCAAAAGAAGTTGGGTGATGGATCAGGTTGGAAAAACTATACAATCAGCAATATCCAGATAAGTGAAGAAAAGTCGCGAAACCCTGAAATTCTATTTCTTTATGACGTGGAAATACTTGGTTTGGGAACTATTGCCGGCAACAGAATTTTTGTACCGATCAGCCCAATAAGCACTTATGATGCCAGCGTGCCAAAACTGCGTTCGCGCAAAAGCGATTTTGCATTGTACGATGCCTCCAACTATCAGGACACCCTTGTAATTAGTCCTCCAGAATCTTACCATCTTGAAAACCCACCAGAAAGGATTTTATTGGAGTCGGATTTTGGTAGTTATAGCCGTGATGTTTTGGATAAAGATACTGCCATAACGATAATCAGGCAATTCGTTATCAAAGAAGGGAAATGGGACGCTGTGCGTTACAGTGATTTTTATGATTTCAGGGAAAAAGTCAATCGTTACGACCAGCAAAAGCTTGTTTTTAAGAGGGAATGACTAGAATTATATATTTGATATTTTAAAAATACTACACAGCGCAGAGTCACCTTTTAACTACTTTTGTCGTCAAAACTTTTGCTTTTGGACCTCTTTTCAAGTCTTTACCCTTTTGTGTTTTGCAGCCTTGCCAGCGGAAGTAGCGGCAATAGCTATTTTATTGGAAGTGGCGACGAAGGTGTTTTGATTGATGCCGGCATCAGTGCCCGAAGGATTGTAAAATCGCTAGCAGAAAACGGCATCAGCATGGCGCAAGTTAAAGCGGTGCTGATTACGCATGATCACAGTGACCACATCAAAGGACTGGCAGTTTTGGCCAATAAATACCAACTTCCGGTGCTAGCCACTGCCGAATGTTTGCGCGGTATCAAAACACATTTTCTGTCAAGAGAATTGGATGACGCGTTATTCCATGTCATTCGCCCTAAACAAAAAATTGTTCTTGCAGGTCTGGAAATCAATGCTTTTAAAGTATCACACGACGGATTGGGAAATGTGGGCTATCACCTACGAAACAACCAAACCAGCCTTACGCTGGCCACAGATTTAGGTTTTTTGGATGAAGAAACGATTTTTTACCTTAAAAAAGCCAGCTCCATCATTTTGGAGTCAAATTATGATGATGAAATGCTCGATAACGGCAGCTATCCCTATCATTTGAAACAACGCATTAAGAGCAATACTGGCCATTTAAGCAATGCTGATGCAGCTATTTTTTTGAGAGAGCATTTTCACCGAGGCATCAAAAATGTATTTTTATGTCATTTAAGTCAACACAATAATTTGCCTGAGCTAGCACATTCAAGCGCGCTGAAAGCCTTGAATGGAAACGGCCACAAGCTTCCGGAGCTTATCCAGGTGCTTCCGCGCAGCAAAGCCACCTCGCTGTTTCACCTCTGATAATTCTGAATTTTTAGGCAAAACATTGCCCTTTCTTGTCAAAAATCTTAATTTTGTTGGGACAAGACATTACGAACCAAAGCCATCCACTGATGAAAAAGACTTTTACTTTCTTCACGTTGTTTATCGTGCTTGCATTTACACAGCTCAAAGCCGACTGGACAATCGTTGCCAGTTACGAAGTTCCGGGTAAAGCCTCAGGGCTTGCTACCGACGGAAATCTGTTCTATTTTGGAATTTATGGCGCCAATGGCAGCAATGTACATTCCTTTGATCCACTTTCGGGCACTTCCGAATTGCTATTTACAAATCCTGAAATTGGCGACACTTATGGCATGACCTTCTATGATGGCAGCCTTTGGATTATTGACCGCGAAAACAGTAGCACAGCCTATGCTTTGGAGTTGAACCTTAGCGGCGAAGTGCTTTCACAAATCGACTTGGCCGACACCTATATGTCAGGAATCGCTGCAAAATCTGATGGTTTTTGGGTTTCAACTTATTACCCTGATCCCGGAACGGTATACGAAATTGATGCAAGCGGGAATGTGCAGTCACAATTTACGCCGCCAAATAATCAGATTTGGGATATTTGCACAGACGGCGATGCCCTTTGGATGGCTGATTACAACGCCAACATACTGTATAAAACATCCACTGATGGCACACTTTTGCAAACTGAAAACTGCGAAAATGAAAAGCCGGCTGGCATTGTTTTCGATGGAAATTATCTCTGGTATGTGGATGGACCACTTGGTGGAAACAGCACTCTTTATAAGGTTGACTTATCTGGAGCAGGCACGCCCGTTATAGGTATTTCTCAAACTACTATTTCGTTCAACAATACAACAGTTGGGGAAGGCAGCAGCCACGAGCTTTTAGTTCAAAATACGGGAACAGCAGACTTGATTATCGAAAGCATCAGCATTGCAGAAAACATGCCTTTTTTGGCCAATGCTGATTTCCCTATAACTATTGGTGCTGGCGAATCAGCCAGCATTGAACTACTTTTTGAACCTACTGAAATTGGTTTTTACGAAGCCGAAGCTTTGGTAAACTCCACTGATCCCATCAACCCACAGATTTCGATTGACCTAAGCGGATACGGACTCTTTAGTGGGCCATTTTTGACATCCGATATGACAAACGTTGACTTCGAAACCATTAGAACGACAGCCAGCAAAAAGCAGCATATTATGTTGCAAAACTACGGTGATGCCGCGCTGATTATTGAAGCCATCGACCTGGAAAGTCCACATTTTTATAAACAATATGATTTTCAGTTGCCTATCACTATTTCACCTCTCGGAATGCTGGATGTAGTAGCTTGGTTTTTTCCGCAATCGGAAGGCGACCATACGGTGGAACTTAGTATTCTAAATACGGGTGACGAAAGCAACTATATCATTGCATTAGAAGGAAATGCGCAAACGCAGGAATACGAAATTGGCGAGCAACTTTGGTCCTTTCAAGTGCCTGAATCCAGTGATGAAAGTCCGAAAGCGATGACACCAATTGCTGATATTACGGGCGATGGTAAAGCTGATTTGGTAGTTTGCACAGAGGATAATTATGTGCGGTTGCTTAACGGAAATGCTTCTGGTTTGTCACAACAAATATGGCAGCGTGAGATTTATTCCGGGTCAGTTTATCAGCAAGATGCACTTGACATAATTGCCGATGTAGATGCAGATGGTTTTGAAGATGTTATTGTTGGGACAGCCTGGGGCGACCGCTCCATTGTAGCACTCAGCGGAAAAACCGGACAGCAAATCTGGAAGCACAGCACCACAAATTATGGTGGAGGCGGTTGGGTTTATCAGGTAGATGCCAGCACGGATTTTAATGGCGATGATATCCCTGATGTTTTGGCGGCGGCTGGAAACAACCAAGATAATAACGGGCCACGACGCGCCTATTGCCTTAATGGAACTGACGGAACGGTAATTTGGGAAGCTTTTCTGGGCGGCGCAGGTTTTTCGGTGATTGCCATCGAAGATATTAATGGTGATGCTATTCCTGACGCGCTGGCAGGCTGCTCTAATCCTGCCGAAACACAAGGTTTTGCTAAAGCAATTGATGGCAGCAATGGTAATGTTTTATGGAGTTTTACCACTTCCGGAAGTTCGGTCTGGGCAGTAGCACAACTCGACGACATCAATAGTGACGGTATAAAAGATGTTATAGCAGGCAGTTTCAATGGCCAGCTTTATCTGCTGAATGCCTCAAATGGTGAACTGCTATCACAAGGATTTGCGGGCAATAACATTATTTTACGCTTACTGACAATTGGCGATATCAATAATGATGGTTTCACAGATGTGGCTATGGCATATAGCGGTAATGCTTTAATAGTTTATGACGGTCAAACAGGCGATCAAATTTATAGCAAATCCATGCCAGACAAAGCCTGGAACGTGGAAGTGACACCAGATATTACCGGAGATTTAATCAATGATTTGGCCACTGGCACGCTTTACCAGAGCAATTACGCAGGTTTTTATAGCGGTAGCGACGGTGCAGAACTATTTTCGGCTCCTTTTAGTCAAGCCATTGATGCGCTTACCGTTATTCCTGATATTACCGGTGACTATTCCTACGAAATGGTTGCAGGAGGCCGCGAAGGGAAAATTGTCTGCTTTTCGGGCGGACTTCATGCGCCGGTCGGACTGCAACAAAATATAACTAAACCACTCTCTTTGAGTTGTTTTCCTAATCCAGCCAAAGAATTTGTTTGGATTGAACTTCCGGAAATTTTACCAGGAAATGGTGAGCTTAAATTGCGCAGTTTGAACAATCAAATTGTTTTACAACGCCATTTATACGCCATGGATCAACTGTTTAAACTCGATTTAGATGGTGTTTCTGCAGGAATTTACACACTGGAAATCATTCACAAAGGTGGAAAAATAAGTCAGAAATTAATTATTAATCCGTAGAAATTATTTCAGTTGATGAAACGAGTTTTTTAACAGCACGGTAATCGGCATAATTCCATGATAAAAAACTACGGTTTTCGACTTGGTTAATAAATTTTGGTTTCCTTTCCTGGATGCGTTTATGAAACTCATCAGCTTTCATATAATCGGCTTCCAGAAAAAATAAATTTTGCTGAGCTTGCTCAATGGCAGCAAGTTCAGCTTTTTTCATATCTAAAATTGGCAAGGATTTGCCAGATAGTTGTGCCAAAAAATCAAAATGAACGAAGGATTTTTGATAATGCGATAGGTTATATCGGGCAATAATTCCGTCCCAATTGGGAAGCGCGGAAAGTCCAAAAATCAAGAAAAGTGCCAGGCTGTTTTGTTTTATCAACCAGAAAATTGATTTGTGCTTTTTGATTTTCAAAAAGAGCAAAACCAAACCAGCGAGCAATAAAATCAAAACAAAAACCACTGCTATACGTTTGTAAGCCAGTGCGAAATAGCTCATATACCAATAGTTTCGCATGCCAACAGAGAGAATCAGAAATACATTTTGGGCTATCCAGAAATAGCTGAGAGCGGATAAAAATTTGTCATTTTGAATATTTCGCGCCGAGCTGCTATAAATAATTAGCATCACAATAGCAGCCAAAGCCACTGAAAACAGCAGCATATAGGTTCCTTCATGCACAAACTGCTTTAAAAAATCGCCATTCCATTCAAAGAAAAGCCATACATTTTTCAGGTCGAGCCAATTGACCACTAAGAGCAAAAGATTTAGAAAAAGCAACAACACAATGACTCCATTTCTGTATATAACTGACTGTTTTTCTGTATTTTGAACAACTATATCATTCGGTTGCTTGTCCAGCTCTGCCAGTGTGCTATCCGATTTTGAAAAAAGAAAAACAGCCGACAAAATCGCGCCAAGCACAAAAGTTGGGAACCACTGGATATTGATATTTTCAATCCAGCTGAAAAATTGATCCAGAATCACTTCTACCTTTTCGCCAAACCACGGACTGGCTGATGAATAAACAGCAGAAAACAACACGATCAAAACAAAGATAACCACAGCAAAAGCAATAATTTGAAAGATTTTAGCGGCTTTATTTTTAGGATTATTGGTGGTTTTGAACAGTGCATAAACACCCAAAATCGGTGCTATAAAAATATTTTTTAGCGCGTTGATCGCAGCCCACATAAAGTTCGGTGTTTGTTGCTGCGCGAGCCAACCAGCGAGCAATAACAAAAAGATGATATTGGCGGTAATTGCCAAAGCAGAATTCACAATTACAACCGCAACCAAACTACTAAAAACCAATGCCAACAGTACTTTAGCGTAACTACTTTGTACAAAACAACCATACATTTTACGGGCTGTAAAAAGCAGTAACAACTCAAAAATCAAAAGGTTGACACCGATTTTCTGTTGATAAAAAAGTGAGGTAAAAGTGGCAGCAAGCGCTATCCAAAGCAGCAGCGATTTGGTTTTGGTCATCAGGTGGTGTTTTGAAAAATAACGCAATCACCTGACTTCCTATTGCGTAAGCAGATGAAGAAAATATTATAAAGTGAAATCCCGAACCGTTTCTCGTATGCCTTTAACGTAAGGCGTTGGCTCAAATTTAAACCTGCGTTCAAATTTCGAGCTATCAAAAACATAGTCACGGTCATATTGGTAAAGCATTTCAACCAGTTCGCCCAAAAATGGCATAAACCAACCCATTATCTTCAGCAAGCCTTTGCCGGAGACATTATACCGACATTTGGCACCCATTTCTGCAGCAATATTTTCCATCCATTCGAGACCTGTGAGCGGCTCAGAAGCTGTAGGCAAATGCCATACTTCGCCCCAAACATCCTTGGCATTTCCCAGCATTGCCGTGGCTTTGACGGCATCAGGAACATACGTAAAAGCATGTGGCACATTTACTTTGCCCAGCCAATTGGCCTTCTTTCCTTTGGCGAAATTTTTCAGAACGGTTTCGTTCAGCATGCTGTTAATTTTGCCTGGGCCATAAAAATCAGCGGAACGCGCAATCAAAGCTTGCAAATTTCCAGCTTTCACCTCATCCATAAGCATTTGTGCAATGTTTGCTCGAACTTTTCCTTTCGCACTTGCTGGAGCAACAGGCGTTTCTTCAGTCATTAGGCCAATTTGTTCAGGATCATACATATACACATTATCAAAGAATACCAATTTACATTTGTGCTTTTTGCAAGCATCAATCACGTTGGACATTATTTGCGGCCATTGTTGCTCCCAAATACTTGCTTTATAGGGCAAACCAACAGTTAGATAAGCCACCGAGCAACCTTCAACGGCTTCGAACACCTGCTTCGGATCAAGGAGGTTTGCTTTCACAATTTCGTCTGTGTCATTCACGGGTTGCGGATTGCGCGACACCAAGCGGATTTCAGTTTTAAAATGCATCAATTCTTTGGCAAGCAACATGCCAATACTTCCGCCTGAACCTAAAATAACCTGCTTCATGAGTAGTGTTTTTATAGCACAAATGTAATTTTTTTCGGGATTGGATAGTATTTTTTTGAATCTCAAAATGCAACCGCCAATTTCATATTTTTTTTTTAAAGTTCGCAAAGCTAATCTGCACCGTCATTGCAGGCTAAAACACGTCGTGAAACTTAAATCATCTTAAAAATTAATAATTCTTTAAACCGCTTGTTTGATATAGATGCTTAATTTTACCGTTTGAAATTCAGCTTTAAAAGTCCTAACTTGCCAAACTTTTTAGGGCATCTTTCACTTGATGTTAACTTTATTTATTTAATTGAATATCAATAATTTACACTTTATCATTAATAAATTTTTTTACTTATGAAACGAAAATTACGATTGGTGGCCATAATGGCCATGTTGCTTTTAACTTTTAATAGTTGGGGGCAGATTTTTATTACAGAACTTGCTGACCCAAATAATGCTGACGGTGCTCGTTTCGTGGAATTATATAATGCAGGGGCTGTTGCTATTGATTTAAGCACTGGTTATGATTTACAGCGTTGGACAAACGGCAATACTGACCCACAAACCGAGGTTGAATTAACTGGTACAATACCGGCTGGAGGTTTTTATATAATTTGTGCGAATCAATCTACCTTCACAAGTACCTACGGTTTTGCAGCAGATCAAAATTTAGGAACTGGTGGTCCTGCAGATAGTAATGGTGATGATCAAATTGCTTTACGTGATCCATCTGACAATATTATTGATATGTTTGGAATACCTGGAGAGGATGGTTCCAATACGAATCATGAATTTGAAGATGGAAGAGCAGAAAGAAAGGCTTTTGTGACGACGGGCAATTCTACTTATACTTTTTCAGAGTGGAATATTTGGAATGATACAGGAGACGAAGGCACAACAAATGATCCTCAAGATGCACCTGACGATTTTGATCCAGGTGAATGGATTGGACCAGGCGGTGGAAATATTCCTCCATTTATCACCAACATTACCCAAACACCTGCAAGCGACATCACTTCAACTACAACAGTTGGTATTTCCGCTGACGTAACTGACAGTGATGGCACTATAGCAACTGTTGAACTTCATTGGGGAACAACTTCAGGCGTACTAGGCACCACGATTAACATGACTATTGGTGCAGGCGATACTTATACAACTGTTTCCGATATCCCTGCTCTAGCAGATGGAACAACTGTTTTTTATGAAATTAATGCGGTTGACAACGAAGCTGGTGAAGCTACTTCAGCTGAGCAGAGCTATACTGTATCAAATCCTGCTACAGCTAGCCTACCCTATTCACAGGATTTTGCAACTGGTTTTGGCGATACTTATTCTTTCAGCGTTTTAGGAGCTACCAAAGAATGGACATACAGTAGCAGCGAATATGTATTTATGAATGGCTATAATTCAGGAGAAACTGAAGAGGATTGGCTTGTTCTACCAGGATTGAATCTTAATACTTCGGCTAACGAGGTGTTAACCTTTGACAGCTGGTACCGTTTCGGATCAGATGATGCCAATAACTACCTTGAACTGGTTTATTCTACAAACTATGCTGGAATAGGTGACCCTACTTCTGCTACTTGGAATGTGCTAGTATATGCACAACCTGATGCTGAACAAGTTTGGACTTCATCGGGGAATATTGACCTTTCAGCTATCAGCGGAACCAATGTACATATTGCTCTAAAATATCGTTATGAAGCAGGTTCATACCGTTCTTGGCAGATTGATAACTTGAGTATCGTAGCTACACAGGTTAATGATCCAGTGGCTTTTGCAGCCACAGCTAATGGAACTGATCAAATCGACCTTACTTTTACAACTAATGGAGATGCAGATAATGTAGTTATCGTTTACAATGCCGATGGCAATTTCACTGTCCCATCAGGAGCTGTACCTGCTGTTGGACAAGCTTTTGCAGGTGGAACAGTGCTTTACAACGGAATTACATCACCTCAATCACACACTGGATTGAATCCACAGCAATCAGTTTATTACAAGGCTTATTCTCATAACGGCAGCTTATTCTCACCTGGACTCACAGCTGATGCCACAACAGAAGCACTACCAGCAGCAGGCTTGCTATTGGAAGAAAACTTTGAATATACTGTTGGCGACCTATTGACTGACCATGGTTGGACTGCCCATAGTGGCGGAACAACCAATCCTATTGAAGTAACTGATGGCCTGTCCTTTGCCGGTTATGCCGGTTCAGGCTTTGGTGGAGCTGCTTTGGTTGATAACACTGGTCAAGACGTGAACAGAACCTTCGCAGAAGTATCATCCGGAAGCATTTACACAGCATTTCTTGTGAATACTGCAGCAGCTAATAGTGCAGGATATTTTATAAGTCTCGGGCAAACAAATATTGGAACCACCTTCTTCACAAGAGTTTGGGTGAATGCAACAGGCGACGGTGTTGGTATTGGCAGCTCTGCTCCTACCACTTATATTCCAATCACAGCTGGCCAAACAACATTAGTTGTTGCCAAACTTGACTATACCGCGAAAGAATCAAGCCTTTTCGTATTCAATTCTTTTCCAGCTACTGAACCTGGCACAGCCGATGCCAGCTTTACTGAAACAGCAAATTATACCAATGTAGGAAGTGTGGCCTTGCGCCAGTTTAATGGTTCACAAAATGTAACTGTCGATGGAATCAGAGTAGCAACTACCTGGGCCGACGCTGTGGCAGCAGGTGGTGGCAACCTCCCGCCAGCTATTACCAATGTTGTAAGAACACCTGCTGGTGAAGTATTGCCATCTGAAACCGTTAGTGTGTCTGCCAACGTAACAGACAGCGATGGAACAGTACAGACTGTTACCCTTAAATGGGGACTCACTTCTGGAAATTTGACTAATAATATCAACATGACTTCTGGTGGTGGAGCTGTCTATACAACAGCTACAGCCATTCCCGCACAAACAGGTGGAAGTACTGTTTATTATGCAGTTACAGCTACCGATAACGACAATGACCAAACTGTTTCGACAGAACAGAATTATTCAGTAACAGTTCTTGATCCTTCACTGGTATTAGCTCCTTCTTCACTCAGCGGTTTTGAATACGCCCTCGGCGAAGGCCCATCAGCTGTTCAAAGCTATGCTATCAGTGGATTCAACTTAGTTGGCAGCGGAAGCGTTGATGTAACAGCACCTGCCAGCT
The DNA here is from genome assembly GCA_964578915.1 of uncultured Lentimicrobiaceae bacterium. Classification (GTDB taxonomy): domain Bacteria; phylum Bacteroidota; class Bacteroidia; order Bacteroidales; family F082; genus UBA5536. Next base: position 3,176 of record CAZOEV010000006.1, on the reverse strand, counting down.
ATGAAATTTCTGTTGACAATCAATTCTGGTATCCTTCATTGATTTTACAATATGCTGACGGCGAATTAATTGCACAGCCTCGTACCATGTATGTCCGCTTAAAAGCGGGCCTCGATGCAGGTCAGAAAAACGAAGCCATTGCCCACGAAGACGATAATATTGGCCTTGTTGAACTGCCAGTAAGTGGCGAAGTAACCAGCATTACGCAGGTTGCTAACATTGCTGCTTTACGTCAGGGAATCGCTGGAACAGTTTACCAACTTACCGGAGAAGCTGTAATGAGCTTCGAAGGTTCAAGCCGCAATCAGAAATTTATCCAGGATGCTACTGGCGGTATTTTGATTGACGATAACGCCGGAATTATCACCACAGCATACGAAATTGGTGACGGAATCACTGGTCTAACAGGAACAATTTCTGTTTACAATAATATGGTGCAGCTTATTCCTACAGAAGATGCAGGAGCAGCCAGCAGCACCGGAAATGCTATTACGCCTGTTGAAGTTACTTTTGATGCCCTTGATGCCACTTATCAGGCACAATTGGTGAAAGTGAATACAGCGGACTTTAACACCACTGGAAACTTTTCACAGGGAGCAAACTATACGTTGACCGATCCAACAGGAAGTGGCGTGATGCGCACCCAATACAGCAACCTAGATTATATTGGTACTCCTATTCCTGAGGTTACCCAAAATATCACTGGTGTTATCATGCAGTTTAACAGCACTTTGCAACTTATCCCACGCAGCCTTGCTGATTTTGAAGCTGCTCCGGTTACTGATCCCACTATTTATGCGGATCCTTTGGTTGTAAATGGCATCAGCTATCCTATTGATGGCGGCCCATCAAACCCACAGTCGTTTATGATTAGCGGTATCAACCTCACTTCAGGAATCGCACTGACGACTAACTCGCCTTATTTTGAAATTTCTGCTACTGGTGGAAGCAATTTTGTGGCTGAAAGTCCAATAATTGTGAACCAAACAGGTGGTGAAGTTGAAGAAACTCCTATCTATGCGCGCTTGATAGCTGGCCTAGAACTAGGCGATTATAGTGGACAGGTAGTAGCAAACGCTGCAGGTACTGAAAACGTAACTATCACACTTAATGGTTCTGTTTACGATGGTTCAGCACCTGGCGGTGGAATGGAAACATTTGCTAATCTCGATCTTGAAGGCAGCAGCTATGCAGATGGCAGCTTCCTTGGACAAGATGGCTCTACTTGGACCTTTGTTCAGTCGCGTGGCGATGTTGAAATCACTGAAAAAGCCCTTATGTTGGGACGTAACCGCACTCCTCAAGCTACTGTTTATTCAGGAACTATTTATGGAGGCGTTGGCACCTTGAATTTCGATTATATGCAAGCTTTTAGTTCAAATGTAAACTTGAATGTGCTTGTAAATGATGTAGTTGTTGGTAATGTTACTTCTGATGGAGAACAAAACGTGATCAAAAACTCAGGTACAATCACCGCAAATATTGACGGAGCTGTCACAATCAAATTTATAAGTGCCACTAATACCGACGGACAAGTTGTGATTGACAATGTTTCTTGGACAGCTTACGAAGGAGGATCGCCTGTTGCAACTGCTCCAGTATTTGATCCACCAGCTGGAAGTTATGCTGATCCTATCAATGTAAGTCTGACTTCTGCCACTGAAAACGCAGATATTTTCTACAGCACAGCTTCACAAAATGGCCCTTGGACAGCTTATTCTGCTCCCATTGCCGTGAGCGAAGCGACTACAATTTGGGCTTATGCCGAAGCCGATGGTTTTGAAGACAGTCCAGTTGTTAGTGCTGCTTATACTTTTACAGATGTTGTTATGGTAACTTCTATTGCCGATCTGCGCAATGGCGTTGTTGGTGGTACAGTTTACCAACTTGATGCCGAAGCAATTCTTACTTTCCAGAGTAGCACACGCAACCAGAAATTTATTCAGGATGCTACAGGTGCTATTTTGATTGACGATGCTCCAGGCATTATCACCACCGATTACGATCTATATGATGGTATTTCAGGCCTTACAGGAACATTGTCAGTGTATAACAATATGCTGCAATTCGTTCCTGAATCCGATCCTGGAACCGCAAGTTCTGTGGGCAATATGCTAACTCCTGAAACGATTAGTCTCTCGCAGTTTGACGCTACTTATCAGGCAAATCTGGTGACAGTAAACTTTGTTGAATTTGCCACAAGTGGTACTTTTAGCTCAGGACAAAACTACACCATAACTGATCCTACAGGTTCTGGCGTTTTGCGCACACAATATAGTGATGTTGACTACATTGGCGAACCAATTCCTGTAACTACTCAGAATATCACAGGTGTAATCATGCAGTTTAACACGACGCTGCAATTTATTCCTCGTATGCTGGCCGACTTTGAAGAAGCCAATATTACCGATCCATTTATTTCCGTAAGCCCTGCTACATTGAATGGCTTTACATATGAAATCGGCAATGGCCCATCTGCAGAACTATCATTCACGATCAATGCTTTGAATCTTACCGAAGACCTTAGCCTAGACGCACCCGCAAACTATGAAATGTCATTAGGAAGTGCTGGAAGCTTTGTAGCAACCGATCCTATTAATATTGCGCCTGTTGACGGAACAGTAGCCGAAACAATGGTATATGTTCGTCTGAAAGCCGGGCTTGATGCCGGCACTTACAATGGTGAAATGATTGTGGCCAGCTCTGAGGGTGCAACGGACAAAACTGTTACACTAAACGGAAACGTTAGCGATCCATCTGTTGGCGGAGGCTTTGAAACTTTTGCTAACCTGGAACTTGAAGGCAGCAGCTATGCTGACGGCACTTTCACAGGACAGGATGGCTCAACCTGGACATTCTTCCAATCACGTGGTGATGTTGAAATTACCGACAAAGCCCTGATGCTTGGCCGTAACCGCGACCCACAGGCCAACGTTTATTCAGGTGTCATTAATGGTGGTATTGGTACGATCAACTTTGATTATATGCAAGCCTTTAGCACCAATGTAAATCTCAATATACTTGTAAATGATGTAATTGTTGGAAGCGTTACAAGCGATAACGAAGCCAATATCGTGAAGAACTCAGGCGATATCGTTGTAAATATGTCAGGACAAGTTGTTATTAAATTCATTAGCAATGAAAATGGTGATGGACAAGTTGTGATTGACAACGTA
>CAZOEV010000005.1:0-18800 GCA_964578915.1 uncultured Lentimicrobiaceae bacterium | reverse complement strand
TCGTTCCGCTATAAATCAGTTCGTCGGATTTGAGCAGTTTTTCAGGAATTTGATCGACAAGCTTCTTGACGGTTTCCTGCAAGAACGGACTAAAATCAGCAGATTTCAACTGTGAAATAAATACACGGGGCTGGCCTTCCATCTCAAAATGTTTGGCATATAAATGCTTGCTTTCAAAGTGATAATCGCCTTTGTAAACATAACCGGCTTCTACAAAAGCGCGGGCCAACACCTCAATATTTACGCGCGGATCGTCAAAAGTACGAAAAGCGATATGGTCGTTTTCTACGCTTTCGCCTTTTTCAATAAAGAGATCATATACCTTTTTTACGGAAGGATTTTGGGTGGTGTAATCGGCCCAAAGTCTGTCGAAAATTGTTTTTACTTTGCTCATGTTGTGATTGTTAAAAAAATTGAGTGATTAATTTATATTGTTCAGTTTTAGAAATATTGTGTGCGTTAAGCAAGGATTCGAGCGCTGTCCGCATTTCTTTTGGAAAATGAAATTTTCCGGCCAAGGCTTGTTCTATTTCCTTGCTCAAAATCGTATTGTTATCAGTTGATAGCTTAACAGTTGAGATAGTGCCTTTGTTGACTTTTAATTGAAAATTTGCTTTAAAATCTGCTATATCAAGTGTGTTTTCAATGGTGTAATCTGGCGAATAACCAAAATTCCATTCAGCGGTTTTGTATTTGCTTTCATTCAGCTTATGTATTTGTTGGAGTTCGCCAGCACTAAGCTCGAAAATTCCTTCATCACCAAAATGTTGAAGTACAGATTTTTGCATCTCATCGCGAAAGTATTTCACATCCATGTTGGCGAGCAGCGGTTTTAAATTAGTCACTTTTGCTCTGATGGAAGAAACGGCGCGCGAATGAATATGCTCACTTTCGGGGCGTAAATAATTTTTGATCTGATTTAGGTCGGCATCAAAAAGTAAAGTGCCATGATGGATGGATCGGTTTTTAAAAACATGGGCAGCATTTCCCGAAAATTTTAGGCCATTTACGGTCAAGTTACTTTTTCCAGTCATGGCAGCCGGTACGCCAGCGTTATTTAAAAATTGAATTATCGGCTGGGTATATTTCCCAAAGTTTATTTTGTCGTCGCCGTTTTTGCTGCTTGTAATAAAGGTGTAGTTGAGGTTTCCTTCGCCATGAAAAACCGTCCCACCGCCGCTAATTCTGCGGATCACAGGTACTTCTTCTGCAAGCAAGCAAGACGGTTCCACCTCCTGATACGGATTTTGGTGTTTCCCTACAATTAGGCTGGGCGAGTTTTCCCAAAGCATGAAAATATCTTTGTCAGATTGCTTTAAAACAAACTCTTCCAGGGCAATATTAAAGTAGGGATCGCGACTTGCTTTGTCCAAAAAATACATTATTGTGAAGCTTTGTAAAGTAAAAGTTACGCAAAAATAAAGCTTTTTCAATGCTGGAAGCTTAAAAACAACTAATTTTGCACCCTCAAAATTTACACATAAGCTTATAACATAATATGCACAATATCAGAAATATTGCCATTATTGCTCACGTTGACCATGGTAAGACAACCCTCGTTGATCGCATGCTTCATCAGGTAAAACTCTTCAGAGACAACCAGGAAAGCGGTGATTTGATCCTTGATAGTAACGATTTAGAGCGTGAAAGGGGTATTACCATTCTCTCGAAAAACGTTTCTGTTCGCTACAAAGATGTGAAGATTAACATTATTGATACCCCTGGCCATGCTGATTTTGGTGGTGAGGTGGAACGTGTGCTTAATATGGCTAATGGCGTTTTGCTGCTGGTCGATGCCTTTGAAGGGCCTATGCCGCAAACGCGTTTTGTGCTACAAAAAGCGATTGATCTCGGACTAAAACCTATCGTGGTTGTTAATAAAGTTGATAAGCCCAATTGCCGTCCTGATGAAGTGCAAGAAGCTGTTTTCGATCTGATGTTTAACCTGGGCGCTACCGAAGATCAATTGAATTTCCCAACAGTTTTTGGCTCTTCAAAAAATGGATGGATGTCTGATCATTGGGAAAATGAAACCACAGATGTTTCTCATTTGCTGGATGTTATAATTGAACATATCCCTGCAGCGGAATATGTTGAAGGTACACCACAATTGCTAATTACTTCATTGGACTACAGTTCTTATGTTGGCCGTATCGCTGTTGGACGCCTGTCGCGCGGCATGTTGCAAGCCGGCATGACAGTGAGTTTAGCTAAGCGCGATGGAAAGTTCACGAAATCAGTTATTAAAGAGCTTTATACTTTTGAAGGCTTGGGCAAAGAACGCACCAAATTGCCGGTTTATGCTGGTGATTTGATCGCCCTGATGGGAATTGATGATTTTGAAATTGGCGATACTGTCGCCGATGCCGAAAACCCCGAAGCGCTGCCGCCAATCAATATAGACGAGCCAACGATGAGCATGTTGTTTACCGTTAATAACTCGCCCCTGTTTGGCAAAGAAGGCAAATATGTTACCTCGCGACATTTGCGCGATCGCCTGTTTAAGGAAACTGAGAAAAACTTGGCCTTGCGTGTGGAAGACACCGAAACCCCAGATTCATTATTGGTTTTTGGAAGGGGCATTTTGCACCTCAGCATACTTATCGAGACGATGAGACGCGAAGGCTACGAGTTTCAGCTTGGCCAGCCGCGCGTTATTATTAAAATTATTGATGGAATTAAGCACGAGCCGCTTGAAAGTCTCACGATTCAGGTGCCTGAAGACTTTTCAGGAAAGGTGATAGAACAGGTTTCGATGCGTAAAGGCGAATTGACAGAAATGAATCCAAAAGGTGACAGAATGCAGCTGGAGTTTCTGATTCCATCGCGCGGTATCATTGGCTTGCGTAATAATTTGCTTACCGCCACCGAAGGAGAAGCTATTATAGCTCACCGTTTTAAAGCTTTTGCACCCTGGAAAGGTGAAATTAATGCCAAAAATAATGGCGCACTGATTTCTATGGATACCGGAATGGCTATTCCTTATGCCATCTGGAAGTTGCAGGACAGGGGAAGATTTTTCACCATTCCTGGCGAAGATGTGTATATAGGACAGGTTATTGGCGAGAACAACAGGATTGGCGATATGGTGATAAATATCAATAAAACCAAGAAACTGACTAACGTACGTGCCTCAGGTACAGATGATAAAGTGATGATTATTCCGGCTATTCGCTATTCTCTTGAAGAGTTTATGGAGTATATCCGTGAAGACGAATACCTGGAAGTAACGCCAAGAAGTTTGCGCCTGCGTAAAATATTTTTAGACGAAAACGACCGGAAAAGAGCTAGTAAAACTTATTAATTGAACGCTATGAATAGACTTAAAAACGTATTATTTCCTGTAGTTTTACTGACTATGATGCTGGCTTTGAACTCCTGCGATGTGCTGAACCAGATGAGCCAGGTGCAGCAGCTTGCACTGTGCGAGTTTGATGTGCACGGTGTTGATAAGGTGCGCATTGCAGGCATTGAGCTGGACGAAAATATGGACCGCGATGACTTGAATGCAGCCCAGTTGATGCAATTGGCGGCAGCCGTTTTTCAGAAACAGATGTTGGTGGATTTTGATTTGATGCTAAATATCAACAATCCTAACAGCAAGCCGGCGGCCATGAATCGCATGGATTATGAGCTGTTTATCGATAACAAACAAATCCTTACCGGCCAGATGAACCAGCCAGTTAATGTGGGCGCTAATGCCAATACAACCGTGCCAATGCCCATTCAACTGGATTTGTTTAAGGTGCTGAATAACGAAACGCAGAATTCGTTGGTAAACTTGGCTTTTAAGCTTACCGGCGATGAAAGCGACCCGTCCGAAATATTACTAAAAGTGAAACCTTATATTAAAGTAGGTGGCCGCGAACTGGCCTATCCAGGCTTTTTAAACGTGCGCCACACCTTAAAGTAAGCGCTTTTTTTGAGTGCTTTTGTTAAACAAATTAGGATTAAATTTGTCCAATGGGACAAAGAAATAATCCTAATCCGGCGCATAAAAAGCAGGAACAACTTATCCTTGACCGATTTCGGCTGTTGTATGGCGACTTTCCCAAGGCCCGCATAAAACAGCATGAATCTCCTGATTTTCAATTGATCCTCAACCGGCATAAAATGATCGGCTTGGAAGTGGTTCGTTATGTCAGTACTATTGAGCAGGAAGCGGAAACCTACTCGCTTCAGCATTTTGATTCCGAACAACTTATGGCTTTGATACATCAGAAAGAAGAAAAATCTGATGGCTATCAGCGGATGCGTTATGCTGAGTTATGGTTGCTTATTGCTGCCGGAAGTATGCCCACTGATGCAACAATTATTTATCCCGAAACTTTTGATGTTTCTGCATTTCAAACAGATTTTTACGCGCGTGTTTTTTTGATGGATATGCGCCAGGACCTACTTTTTGTGTTGAAATAATCTTAATCAACGCTAATTCCCGTATCGCTTTACGCACTTTACCTTAGTTGGCTGCCGACTTTTCGGCCTTAGTTTTGCCTTATCAAAGCCTTTAACAATGAAAAGTTGCACAATTTTAAAAAGTTTTAACAAAAGCACAGGCCGGTTTAACCAATCATACAAGGCCTTTAAGCTTTTGTTTTTTCTTGTTTTGGCTTCATAGTAATATGAAATGCGGAAGCCGAAAAGCAAAAAGAGTAGGCAAATTATCAACAACTAATTTATTATGAAAAAGATTGTATTTATTTTAGCATTTGCCCTGATTGGGCTTACTTACAACGCTCAAGCGCAGTATGAAAAAGGACAGATTGATGCCAATCTTGGTGTCGGATTTGGTGGATCGTTTGCCACAGGATCAATTAGTTTGCCACCTGTTTCATTTTCGCTCGATTTTGGAATCAACGAAAACATTAGCCTTGGTGGTTATGTGGGTTATTCTGCCTCAAATGAAGATTTCGCTGGATTTGGCGCTAACTATTCATGGAAATACACCTATATTATTGTAGGTGTACGTGGAGCTTATCACATTGATTTGGTTGACAAGATGGACACTTATGGTGGTTTGATGTTGGGATATAATGTGGCCACTGTTAAATATGAAGGTCCAGGAGCAGCTCCTGTTTCACCATCAGTTGGTGGTATAGCTTATTCAGCTTTTGTAGGCGCCCGCTACCATTTTGGCGATAGCTTTGGCGTTTTCGGTGAACTAGGATATGGAATTGCTCTGTTAAATGTGGGTGTTACCATGAAGTTTTAATAGCCTTTTGGCTTAAACAGAAGTTCAGCAGCATTTTGTTGCTGCTGATTTTTTGGTGATTTGTAGTGAATAAAAAAATGGTCTCGTCAAATTTATAGACGAGACCATTTTTGTTTTCTAGCTAAAATATCATTCGTGCTACCAAAGAAATCCCATTCTCAGGCCAGCCGATACGCTTAATGGAAATTCTTGATCCATAATAAGATGGCTGTAATAATAGTTAGAACCATTGTAATTGTTAGAAAAACCATAACCCAGTCCGGCGTAAAAATCAATTAGGAATACATTATCAACGACCCATTGCTTGCCCAAAATAAGCTGAATCGCACCGCTCACGTTTGATTCTTTTTCGCTGCTGCCGTAATAGCCACCGTAATAGCCATAATCATCCCAAGATTCATAATAATAATCTTGTTCGCGGCTAAAAAAACCAAGTGTTATCATGGGCTTGATGTAGCTGCCTTTTAGCAGATGAGCATAGCGCATACCTCTCAGATAAAAATCAGGGCTTTTGATGAATTTATAACCAAAACGGAAAAATACGCCACCTGGATTTTCATAAGCTGGATCAATACCCAGACCTATAATTCCAATTTCGCCTTCAATGCTATGGCCAGGCTTTAAACTTCTTTCGTAGCCAAAAGTAGTGTTGCCTGTGAGTGGCGATAAAAACTCTACTTTCAAGGCGTTTTTGCGGTTGTTAAGGTAGTTGGCTGGATTTACCAGACTGTTTTCAAAGGTCATTTCTTTGCCGTTTTCAAAAACAATCTTCTCAATATCATCTTTGGCAATGGCAAAAAGCACATCATCAGAGTACTCTGCAAGCAGGTATTTTATTTCCTCTAATCCTATTTCTTTGATCTTGCACAGAATAACCTCATCTGTTTTCGGGAAGATCTTATCCTGAGCGCTTAAGGTTGAAAATGCGCTGATTGTAAATATAATAACTACGAGAATCTGGTTTAGTTTCATGCGTAAGATGCCTTAAATTTGAAATTATAAGCTCAATTTTCAATAGAAATATTAAGCAAAGTTAATGCCAAATATAAAGCTTTTACGAAAAAGTAAAAAAATAGTTTAAACGCTTGGTTGGGCTCTGTTTTTCTTCCATTCTTCCGTATAATACTTCCATGGAGCAAGCAAGAAACCGTAATTGTAGTAGGCATGTGGTTTGTGGTGATCAAGGTGCGCTGTAATAGTTGCACGCAGGTAGCGGTTACTCAACTTTTGCAGCAAGGGCAGGCGGCCATGCACAAACACATCGTGAAACATAAAATAAGCGAGGCCATAAAGCGCTATGCCGGCACCGATATAAAATTTCCAATCGAAACCTGCATCCATGCCTGTATAAATAAACAAAAAGCTGGGGATTGCAAAGATTACGGCAAAAAGGTCGTTCCATTCAAATTTGCGGCCATCGCGGATATGGTGATCCTTGTGTAGTACCCATAAGAAGCCGTGCATTACATATTTATGAGAAAACCAGGCTACAAATTCCATAAATAAAAAAGCTGCCAAAACCAGCAGAGTTGCTATAGTCCAGTGCATTTTAATTTGTTTTTTGCTTGTTCAAAAAATTATTTACTTCGTCGAAAGCGATACGAAACCAAACGGTATATTTTTCGGGTTCTTTAGTCATATCAGCCTTAATTTCAGCCATGCTGGCATATTTCCAAGTTTCGACTTCTTCCTTGTTTATCGTAGGTTGCTCATCGCAATGGCCGATAAAAACATGATCAAACTCATGTTCCGTAAGTCCTTGGCCAACATCGGCTTTATAAATAAACGAAAATGCCTTTTTGAAATCACAGCGCATGCCCATTTCTTCAATCAGCCGGCGCGAAGTGGCTTCTTCCAGTGTTTCGCCGTCGCGTGGATGGCTACAACAGGTGTTGGTCCACAAGCCTGGCGTATGATACTTTGAAAAGGCGCGTTGTTGAAGCATCAATTCATTTTTGCTGTTAAAGATAAAAATGGAGAAAGCACGGTGCAAAATAGCTTTTTCGTGTGCTTCCATTTTTTCCATAAGTCCCTGCGGATTATCGTTGGTATCCACTAAAATAACTTGTTCTTTCATTGATTTTTCAGCTTAAAAATGAGCTGTTGAAGCAATACCGACTCTTTTTCTGTTAAATCTACATTTTCCTGTAAAAAACTAATCACCTGAAGGGTAAATGTATTGTCATTCCAAATTAGGTGATTTTTGGCTAATGCACCTAATACAATGTTTTTGTCTTCGGAAATATTTTCATTATAACCCAAAAATCCCGGCGCATTGGCCTGAATACTAAGTCGTAAGAATCTGATTTCGGCATTGGCTTTGTCAAGTTCTATAGCTTTGTTTAGTAGGGTTTTACCTTCGTTAAATCTTTTCAGTTTGGTGTTTGGCATAAAGGCACATTCGGCAGAGCTTGCTCTTGCTGAGCCTTTATAAGCCAGCAAAACGGGATCGTCAATGGTAGTTTTTTCGAGTAGATCAAAGAGCTTTTCTGGAGCGCATTTTTCATCATTAAAGTTGAAAAACAGCTCTCTAGATCGGGTCAACAGCCCGGATTCATTTGTGGGTAAAACTAACAATAATATCCAGATTAAAAGCATGATTTAAAGAAGATTTAAACGATAACGCAGATAGGAACTTACTAACATGCCGTATTTTGCGGGATTAGGAACGCGTATCCGTTTGTTTTCCAATAATTTTTCCGACTGCACCTTTTTGATTTTCTTAAATAAATTATGGTAATACACATAAGCTACATACACGCCATAACGCGCGCCAGTTGGCAGCTTGCGAATGCCTGCCAATCCATCCTGAAAGTCTTTTTCGATGTCAGCTTCGATGTGTTCCTTACTCGCCTGATCAAAATTATTCAGGTCGAGATTGGGGAAGTAGGTGCGGCCTAGATGCAAGTGATCGGCATGTAAATCACGCAAGAAATTGATTTTCTGAAAGGCCGATCCCAAACGCATAGCACCGAACTCCAGCTCTTTATATTTTTCGTCATCACCTTGAGTGAAGACTTTCAAACACATCAATCCAACTACCTCGGCTGAGCCTAAGATATATTCTTCAAACAATTTTTGGTCGTATTCCAAATCGTCTAAGTCCATCTCCATACTCTTCAAAAAGCGATCGATCAGCCACCAGTCAATTTTGTATTCACGCACTGTCTCCTGAAAACTTTGCAATATGGGGTTCAAGCTTATTCCGCGTTCGATGGCCAAAATGGTATCACGCCTAAATTCTTCGAGCAGAACTTTTTTGTCGTGCTCATGAAAAGTGTCAACAATTTCGTCCGCTAGGCGCACAAAACCATAAATGGCATAGATAGGATCATGGTATTTTTGATTAAACAGTCTGATGCCAAGTGAGAAAGAAGTGCTGTAAGCCCGCGTAGTGATCTTGCTAGCTTTTTGCGAAACGTGGTGATAGAGTGATTTCATGGTAGTTGGTTTAGTGAGTTACTTTTTTCTCTCTTTTTTGATGATCTGATCTGCTGCAACTTGGCCCGAAATAATTGCCGGTGGCACACCAGGGCCAGGAATAGTTAGCTGACCAGTATATAACAAGTTTTTCAGCTTTTTGTTGAACATCGATGGTTTTAAAATAGCTGTCTGCATCAGGGTGTTGGCTAGTCCGTAAGCATTGCCTTTGTATGCGTAGTAGTCTGTCGCAAAATCGCGGTTGGAGTAATCTCTGCGATAAATAATATCCTTTTTGAAGTTGATGCCAAGGGTTTCTTCAATGCGCTGAATCGAGAAATCAAAATAATGCTGACGCACTTCATCCGTATCATGCAGGCCTGGCGCAACCGGAATCAGCACAAACAGGTTTTCTTTGCCTTTGGGAGCTACGGTGGGATCGGTTTGCGAAGTACAACTCAAGTAAACTGAAGGATTTTCGGGCCATTGCGGCGTTTCGTAAATCTGCTCAGCATGTTTCTCAAAATCATCATTGAAAATCAACGTATGGTGCTGCATGCCATCAAGTTTATTATCGATTCCCAGATAATAAATCAGCGATGAAGGCGACATGGTGCGAGATTCCCAATAGGAGGATTTGTAGTTGCGGTATTTTTCTGGTAGAATTTTTTGCTCCACATGATGATAATCCGCGCTGGCAATTACATAGTCAGCTTTGTAATTGTTTTTGTCTGTAACTACTTCTGAGACAAGATTATTCGTGTATTCAAAGCTTTTTACTTCTTCATTAAAGCGGAATTTTACGCCCATTTCTTCGGCAAGTTTCTGAAATCCTGCCACCACATTAAACATTCCACCTTCTGGATACCAAGTGCCGAGCATCATATCACCATAATTCATCAAGCTGTATAATGCAGGTGTTTTCTGAGCTGTGGCGCCTAAAAATAAGATGGGGAATTCTAAAATTCGGAGTAGTTTGGGATGCGTAAAGTATTTGCGGATATAGCTGTGAAATGAGCTGATAAGGTGCATTCTGAGCGCTGAACGCATAATTTTCAGATCAATATACTCTAGTGCGCTTTTGTTGGGTTTAAAAACCAGGGTTTTTATGCCAACTTCGTATTTGTAGGCCGCGTCGTCCAAAAACTTTTTGAGTTTTTTAGCGCTGCCGGATTCAATGCTTTCAAACAAATTATAGAGTGCTTGAGTATCTGCTGGAAGATCAACTTTATCGCCAGGGCCAAAAAATATGGTGTAAGAAGGATCAAGACGTATTAATTTGTAATAATCAGAAACTTTTTTGTCGAATAGCTCAAAAAAGCGCTCAAAAACATCGGGCATCCAATACCAGCTTGGCCCCATATCGAAGGTGAATCCGTCTTCGGAAAATTTACGTGCTCGTCCACCGACCATTTCGTGCTTCTCAATTACTTCAACATCAAAGCCTGCTTTGGCCAATAGTGCAGCGGTAGAAAGCCCTGAAAAACCAGCACCAATAACGATTACTTTTTTCATTTTAGTTTTAATTGGTTTGTTTAACATTTCAAACTAAGCTTTAAACAAGTTGGCGGTTTTTATGTTCAATAATTTTTTCAAAAAAAATTGTTTATTAATAAGGTATTTTTACCTTTGGGGTAACCAACTGCCAAATCGATCTGCTTCCGAAACAAAAACAATTAACATGAAACGCCAATTAGTTTTTATGATGATTTGCTTATTTTTAATAGGCAGCAGTGGCTTTGCTCAGACTTTTTCGCTTCCAGAAGTTGCACTGCGCGACAAGAACAATCAACAGGTTTCTACAACTAAACTTGCTGAAAAAGGAGAAGTTTTGGTTTTGCTTTTTTGGGATATTGATGAAAAGAAGTCCTGCGAGTTTTTGATTGACTTAGCTGCGCTTTATTCAGACTCACTGTCTGGTCAAAAGGTTAAATTTGTTGCGGTAGCTGTTCCAAAAGCTGGAAATGCTGTTTTGGCAAGTAATTATGTTGCTGTTAACGCACCTCAAATCGAATGTCTGATCGATGAAAATGGTGTTTTAGCGCGTCAATTAGGTGTGCATGAATTGCCTTGGACTATGCTTTTTGACACTAGCCAAAAGTTGGCTTGCCAATACCGTGGCTATTGTGTTGGTGCTGATGCTAAGCTGTGTAGCGAAGCCCGAAAGTGTCTTAACAAGCTTTAAAGCCAACTTATTTTTCAATTTTGTTTGCTATCATCGAATTTCATTTATTTTTGTCGGCCAAGATTTTTAAAATACGGTCTTGCTCCTAACAAGAATAAACGATCGACTATGAATATAGCCGTAACTGTTGTTGGTGTTGGTTTGCTGGTTTTTATGGCGCATGTATTTGCTGAAGTTTTTAGCCGTAAAAAAGTTCCTGACGTACTTCTTCTTATCACGATCGGTCTACTCATCGGACCTGTTTTGAATATTGTAAACACCGATCACCTCGGACTGGTTGGGCCTGTTTTTACAACAATTACGCTCGTTACGATACTTTTTGAAGGCGGAACAGAACTGCGTATTGATGCGCTCCGTAATTCGCTGAGGGGTACTTCGCTGCTAACTAACCTCAACTTTTTTGCTAGTATGATTGTCATAGGGCTTTTGGGTTGGTTGTTTTTAGAAATGACACCGCTAACGTCCTTTATGTTGGGCGCTATTGTTGGCGGCACTTCTTCAGCAGTTGTAATTCCTTTAGTTCGGCAACTTAATATCAGCAACAACAGCCGCACCATATTAATATTAGAATCAGCATTTAGCGATGTGTTGTGTATTATTTTTGCACTGGCTTTTATGGAGGCTATTCAGCTGTGGCAAATTAACGTGGGAACTACTATTGGGCAAATCTTGGCCAGTTTTATCTTAGCTTCCATTATGGGGCTTATAGGCGCATTTTTTTGGTCGGTTGTACTTCACCGGATTCGCAATATCAAAAACTCTATTTTTACTACACCGGCTTTTGTTTTTATCATTTACGGCATCAGCGAAATTTTAGGATATAGTGGTGCGATCAGCGCTTTAGCTTTTGGTATTGGTCTGGCTAATACTGACCTTGTCAAAGGAACTATGCTCAGCAAGTATTTTACCAAGCAACCTGATTCGCTCAATGAAACAGAAAGGATTCTGTTTGGAGAAGCCGTTTTCCTGCTCAAAACATTTTTCTTTGTTTATATAGGTGTTTCCATTCAGCTGAATGATTGGGTGCCCATGTTGATTGGTCTTGTAATTACCATAATTTTGTTTTTGTTGCGTATTCCTGTTGTAAGAGCTTCAATGCCAATAAGTAAAGAAAAGCAGGACACTGTCGATATGATGTATATGTCAACGATGATTCCCAAGGGGCTGGCAGCGGCAGTTTTGGCTACCATTCCTATGCAGCAAGGCATTCCTGGTGGCGAATTAATTAAAAACATTGTTTTCTCAATTATTTTGTTTAGCATCGTTTTTACTTCTGTTTTGATACCTTTGCTCGAAAAATCAACAGTAACACAAACATTTTACACGAATTCACTTAATTTTAATGTTTGGATACGTGAGCGTATTCAAAAACAACAGCGAAATCGTGAGTCCAGAAAATCTAAAAAAAATAGCATGGAAACTCCTGCTATCAGCGATGCTGATGTAATATCAGAAGACAATCCTGAGGCGTTAAAAAAAGATTAACACAATAGGTTTGTTTAGTTTGAAAAATAGTTTTATTTTTGCAGCCCAAAAAAATTGAAAAGAATCAGATATGTATTTAACAGCTGAAAAGAAAACAGAGATTTTCAACGAGTTCGGAAATTCCGCCGAGGATACCGGATCAGCCGAAGGTCAGATTGCATTGTTTACCTTTCGTATCAAGCATCTTACCGGGCATTTGAAAGAAAATAAAAAGGATCTTTCTACCATGCGTTCATTGGTTCGCTTAGTAGGAAAGAGGAGAAAGTTACTCGATTATCTAAAGAAAAAAGATATCGAAAGATACCGGGAAATTATCAAGAAATTAGGTATCAGAAAATAATTCTGAACTTGTCAAAGGTCCGAGAAAAGGCAATTTTGTAGATTGCCTTTTTTTGTATTTATGACAATTTGGATATTACGTTATCATTTAAAAAATATTTATGAGCCCAAAAGGTATTACACAAACGATCGCAATGGCCGATGGCCGCACAATTACGATCGAGACCGGGAAGCTCGCCAAACAAGCCGACGGAGCTGTTGTTGTTACAATGGGTAAAACCATGTTGCTCGCAACGGTTGTTTCTGCCAAAGAAGCGCGCGAAGATGTTGATTTCCTTCCCTTATCTGTAGATTATAAAGAAAAATACGCTGCTAGCGGAAAGTTCCCAGGAGGTTTCTTTAAGCGTGAAGGACGCCCGTCCGACTATGAGGTGCTTATTTGTCGTTTGGTTGACAGGGCTTTACGCCCGTTATTTCCAAGTGATTATCACGCTGAAACCCAGGTTATGATTAGCCTCATTTCTAGTGAGGATGATGTTGCCCCTGATGCATTAGCTGCCCTAGCTGCTTCTGCTGCTATTAGCGTTTCAGACATTCCTTTCAATGGCCCAATTTCAGAAGCCCGTGTAGCTCATATTAACGGAGAATTTGTTGTTAATCCTTCCATAAGTGCTTTGATGGAGGCTGATTTGGATTTGATGGTAGCCGCTTCTATTGATAATATTATGATGGTAGAAGGTGAGTCAAAAGAGGTTTCAGAAGCATTGATGCTTGAAGCACTCAAGATTGCTCACGAAGCCATCAAAATACAATGTCAGGCACAAATAGACTTGGCCAAACAAGTTGAGAAAGCAGCTGTTAAACGTGAATATTGTCACGAAACTAACGATGCTGCTCTGCGTGAAGCGATCACGGCTTATGCTTACCAGCCTTGTTATGAATTGGCACTTCAGGGAAATCCTGACAAACACGCCCGTTCTGCTGGATTCAAAGCTATTCTGGAAAAGTTTATGGAAAGCCTTCCTGAAGAAGAACAGGCCGAAAAACTTTCATTAGCAAAACGCTATTTCCACGATGTGGAAAAAGATGCCGTGAGAGATGCCGTAATCAACGAGCGCAAGCGCCTCGATGGTAGAAAATTAGACGAAATCAGACCTATTTGGTCAGAGGTAGATTATTTGCCTTCAGCTCATGGTTCAGCAGTGTTTACAAGGGGTGAAACCCAAGCATTGGTTACCGTAACTATGGGTTCAAAAATGGATGAGCAAATGATTGATGGCGCCGTATTTGAAGGCACTTCAAACTTTTTGTTGCATTACAATTCTCCTAGCTTTTCAACAGGAGAGGCTCGTCCCAATAGAGGTGTAAGTCGCCGCGAAGTAGGTCATGGTAACTTAGCTGAAAGAGCTTTGAAACCCATGCTACCTTCTAGAGAGGAAAATCCTTACACTATTCGTATTGTTTCCGATATTTTGGAATCAAATGGTTCATCGTCAATGGCATCAGTATGTGGTGGCACTTTGGCTTTGATGGATGCTGGTGTAAAAATCAAAAAACCTGTTGCTGGTATTGCTATGGGATTAATCACCAAGCCAGGTAATGAGAAATTTGCTGTTTTGTCAGATATTCTGGGTGATGAAGATCACCTAGGTGATATGGACTTTAAAGTGACCGGAACACTTGACGGTATTACTGCTTGTCAGATGGATATTAAAGTGGACGGACTGCCTTATGAAGTGCTAGAACAAGCACTCGAACAGGCGCGTAAAGGCCGTTTGCATATCCTGGGCGAAATGGCAAAAACTATTACTGTGCCTCGTGAAGACTACAAAGATCATGTGCCACGCATCGAGAAGGTAATCATTGACAAAGAATTTATTGGTGCTATCATAGGACCTGGAGGAAAAATTATCCAGGAAATGCAGCGCGAAACCAATACAACTATTGTTATCGAAGAAAAAGGTGATAAGGGTATCATTGATATCGTTTCGGCTAACAAAGAAGCCATTGAAGAGGTAAAAGCCCGTATCCGCGCTATTGTTGCCGTGCCTGAAGTAGGTGAGGTATACCTGGGAACAGTAAAAACAATTACGCCTTTTGGTGCTTTTGTTGAAGTGATGCCTGGCAAAGATGGTCTGCTGCATATCTCCGAGATAGAATGGCGCCGTTTGGAAACGGTTGAAAGCGTTCTAAAGGTAGGCGATAAGATACAAGTGAAGCTAATAGGCATTGACCCTAAAACGCATAAGATGAAACTTTCACGTAAAGTATTAATTCCGCGTCCGGATGGCAATGATGACCGTAACAAAAATTCATAAATTAACGTACAACACGCCAAATAAAGCTTACAATAAATGAGGCAACTAAAGATTACTAAACAGGTTACAAACAGGGAAACTGCTTCGCTTGACAAGTATCTACAGGAGATTGGTAAGGTTGAACTCATCACTGCTGAAGAAGAGGTTTCGCTGGCGCAACGCATCAAACAAGGTGATCGCGCTGCCCTAGAAAAACTAACAAAGGCTAACCTACGTTTTGTTGTTTCTGTTTCAAAACAATATCAAAATCAAGGACTTAGTCTTCCTGACTTGATCAACGAAGGCAATTTGGGACTGATAAAAGCTGCGCAGCGTTTTGATGAAACCCGTGGGTTTAAATTCATTTCTTATGCAGTTTGGTGGATTCGTCAATCAATTCTTCAGGCCTTAGCCGAACAGTCACGTATTGTTCGCCTGCCGTTGAATAAAATTGGTTCGATCAATAAAATCAATAAAGCCTACGCTCGCCTGGAGCAGGAATATGAGCGTGAGCCCAATGCAGAAGAGATAGCCGATATTCTCGAAATTACTGAAAATGAGGTAAAAGAGTCAATGAAAAATGCTGGAAGGCATGTTTCGATGGACGCACCACTGATTCAGGATGAGGATAACAATATGTACGACGTTCTTAGAAGTGAGGAAGCCATCACACCGGAAACGGAGTTGTTGTACGAATCACTACGAAAGGAAATTGACAGGGCCATTTCTACACTTACGCAGCGCGAATCTGATGTGATTAAACTGTATTTCGGCCTCAATGGAAGTCATCCAATGACACTGGAAGAAATTGGTGAGCGGTTTGACTTGACCCGCGAAAGGGTGAGGCAAATCAAGGAAAAGGCTATCCGGCGACTGAAACACACAAGCAGAAGTAAGATATTAAAAAGTTATCTTGGATAAATAGAAAGCACCTTCGGGTGCTTTTTTTATTTTTGCATCTTTGTCACTGTCAAAGACAAGAAATTTTCTTGCGTTTTTCAGATTAAAACCATTTCCGCTAATGAAAAAATTGATCGCACCATCTTTGTTGTCAGCCAACTTTTTGGACTTAGGAAAAGAAATAGAAATGCTTAACGCCAGCGAAGCTGACTGGTTGCACTTGGATATTATGGACGGTGTTTTTGTGCCTAATATCTCTTTTGGGATTCCTGTGGTAAAAGCTATTAGTCAAAAAAGCAACAAGCCATTAGATGTTCACTTGATGATTGTGAATCCTGATCGCTATATTCAAGCCTTTCGCGATGCAGGCGCAAACATACTAAGCGTGCAATACGAAGCCTGTACGCACCTTCACCGCTGCCTTCAGCAGATAAAAGAAGCTGGAATGAAAGCCGGCGTGGTGCTAAATCCACATTCTGGAGTTCATTTGCTAAAAGATGTGTTGCCCTACGCGGATTTGGTATTGCTGATGTCTGTAAATCCTGGCTTTGGGGGACAGCAATTTATCCCGCAAACCTTTCAAAAGATCGCTGAATTACGCAGCATGATTGATGCAATTGATAAGGAAGTGCTGATAGAAGTGGATGGCGGCGTAAATACTGCTAACGCAGCTGCTTTGTTTGAAGCCGGTGCAGATGTGTTGGTAGCCGGAAACGCTGTTTTTGCTTCAAAAAATCCTACCGAAACAATCAGGCTGCTAAAACAATAGTTTCTACCGAAACAATGGATTGGGTTTCAAAAATTATTTTAAGGGAGTAAAAAACCAAAAACGTATAGAATTCCGGGCTTTAATTTGTAATTTTGTAGCTAAACTCAATTATTATGAATGAAGTATTAAACGGCCTACAGCCGGAAGCGATCTGGAAATATTTTGCAGAGATTTTGCAAATTCCACGCCCATCTAAAAAAGAGGAAAAGATAATTGCTTACCTCATTGATTTTGCAAAAAAGCACCAACTCGAATATAAGCAAGACGAGATTGGCAACGTTTTGATAAAAGGCAAAGCCAAGCCCGGCTTTGAGAATCGGAAAACCGTTGTTTTGCAAAGTCATGTAGATATGGTTTGCGAAAAAAATAGCGATACTGTACACGATTTTGATAAAGATCCCATAGAGGTATATATTGAAGACGGCTGGGTAAAAGCTAAGGGAACTACACTTGGTGCTGACGATGGCATTGGCGTAGCGGCGCAAATGGCTTTGCTGGTGGAAGATGGCATTGAACACGGCCCTATTGAATGCTTGTTTACCATTGACGAAGAAACCGGACTCACAGGAGCTTTTGGCCTTAAAGCTGGGTTTCTGGAAGGTAAAATCCTTCTCAACCTCGACTCAGAAGACGAAGGCGAGTTGTTTATTGGTTGTGCCGGCGGAAAAGATACGGTGATAGAACTGCCCTATAAAATGGAAAAAGTACCAACTGGATTAAGTTTTTATCGCCTTGATGTGAAAGGTCTGAAAGGCGGCCATTCCGGGGATGAAATCCAGAAAGGATTGGCCAACGCCAATAAGTTGATCACCCGTATTTTATGGAAAGCCAGCCGTGATTTTGATCTTCGTATCAATTATCTGGAAGCCGGAAATCTCAGAAATGCGATTGCACGCGAAGGCTATGCTATCGTTGCGATTCCAGAAGCTAAAGCAAATGATTTTTCAGCTTTTGTAGAGAAATCTAAAGTAGAAATGGCTTATGAATATGAGGTTACAGAGCTAGGATTGAATATTACTTTAGCATCTACAGATGAGAAAACTGAGCTTATGGTTGCAGAAGATCAGCACAAATTGCTCAACAGCCTTTACGCTTGTCCGCATGGTGTAATTGCTTGGTCGCAGCGCATTCCAGATTTTGTGGAAACTTCCACCAATCTTGCAGCTGTGAGATTGAACGATGGCATTGCACTCATCACCACAAGTCAGCGTAGCTCGGTTGAATCAGCCAAAGAAGATATCGCGCAAATGGTGGCTGCTTGCTTTGATTTGACCGGCGCAAAAGTGCGTCATAGCAATGGTTATCCTGGCTGGGCGCCCAATCCAAAATCTGAGGTTAGGGCGATTACTGAGGCTTCTTATAAAGATTTGTTTGGTCAACAGCCTGATGTAAAAGCTATTCACGCCGGACTCGAATGTGGTTTGATTGGCGATAAATACCCGGGAATGGATATGATTTCCTTTGGGCCAACCATTAAGGGAGCGCATTCCCCCGACGAACGTATTAATATTGAAACCGTAGATAAATTTTGGAAACTGACGCTTGAGGTGTTGAAACGTATTCCTAAGAAATAGATTGTATTAAACCCCAAAGGTTTATTGAAACCTTTGGGGTTTGAAATGATAAAAAGCAAAGCCTTTTTGAGTTTTGTAGAGAAAGTAAAGCTTTGAGTCTATTTCTGAAGTTATACATCTTTCAGGCTGTGGTTTTGAAAGAAAAATGAGCTGCTATCAATCATTAAACTATCTGAAACTATTATACGGAATCATATTTTAAAAGCTGATTCCATTATTGCTTGTTCGGACAAAGTTATTTTCATTTGATTGGCCTTTTTTTTCCACTGCGAAACAATATTTTTTGTTTGCTTAATAAAGTCAGCAGCTTCTTGTTTTTGCCATCGGAAATAATCTATCACGGACATGCAAAGCTCAAAGTCGAGGCTATTGTCGTTTTCGGAAATATTCAAACTCAGACCAACTCCTTTTTCGTTTGGGTTGATGTCATAAGCAGGAGATAGTTTCCAGCCATTTTCGTTAAGTAAAAAACCATGATTTCTCAAATGATCATCGGTATTTGAAATGGCTACAGAAAAAACAATTCTTTTCCAAAGTTCCCTAATGTCTGCATTGATATTGCTGCCGTAGATCTCAATGAGTTCAATAATTTCCAGATAGCTGCCGCCGTCTTTGTGGCTGTACCCATCTTTATAGCCTAATAATGAAATTGCGGAGGCAAAATGAATGCGTTTATCGG
>CAZOEV010000004.1:0-19570 GCA_964578915.1 uncultured Lentimicrobiaceae bacterium | reverse complement strand
AAATCTGGGAGCTTGTAAGCTCCCAGATTTATTAATAACTTTGGCAGTGATTAATAAACACTATCATTCACATAAACTATTAAAAAACGATGAAAAAAACATTTATTACTTTATTTGCAGGTCTCCTGTTTACAGTTCTATTTAGTAGCTGCGGTGGCGGTGGCAAAAAAGCTGATTTAGCCAATGGCGAAGCGATTTATAATAAAGCATGTATTGCTTGCCATCTTAAGGGTGTAGCCGGCGCTGCTGCGCTTAGCGACAAACCACGTTGGGAAGAAATTGCTGCCAAGGGAATGACAGCACTTACTGAACATGCTGTAGCAGGTTATACCGGTGATTATGGCGTGATGCCAGCAAAGGGAACATGTGTTGATTGCTCGGAGCAAGATTTGTATGATGCCATTAGTTTTATGATGGACAAAGCCGGCGTAGAAGCTAAACAATAGTTATTAAGAAAATTCAACTTTAATCATGAAATCAAAATCCTATCTCATTTTCGCAATTATTGGTGTAATACTGGTCGGGCTAACTTATTTTTCGCCAATCTGGGGTGTTGCCTTGCAAAGCATTCAATATCCTAAATCTATGTATCCTAAAGGTATTCGTATCAACTTTAAATTTGATGGTGTATACAATGGCTGCGAAGGCGTGAAGGAAAGAGAAGAGCTGGCTACCAATGAAGGCGCCGACTGTTTGGTTGAAATGAATGCTATAAACCACTATATCGGCATGTATCCAATTGTTCGTGGACGTAATAATCCCGAATCGATGGAGCATCCTAGTTTTTATGTGTTCGATACCGAAAAAGACGCTGCCGGAAATGATGTATATGACCCTGCTACCGGACAACAAGTAAAAGTGAATGTTACGCCACAAAGCCTTAAATCGCTTAACTTTTTGATGACTTATTCACCCTATATTTTTGTGGTATTTGTGTTGCTGGGTCTCTATTTTGCTTTTACTTCCAAAAAACTCAACCTCATTGCCGGGCTTATTCCCGCGCTGGTGCCATTCTATTTCCTGTTTGTGTATATGTTTTACCTTTATTGGTACGGCCACAACTTGGGACTGCATGGAGGAGGAGCCTTTGCTGGAATTAAACCCTTTATGCCTACAGTTTTTGGGGAGGGAAAAGTGGCGCAGTTTACTACCGAATCATATCCTTATTATGGATTCTTTATCGCCCTCGGCGCATTTGTTTTCATGATTTTAGCAATTCTTTTAAAACGCAAGGCTTTGCGCACGCACGAAGCTTAAACTAAATAGAAGTGTCGGGGAATTTTGCCCCCGACACTTCCTTTTTATATGATGAACAAGACGGTATATATAGGATTATTATTTTTTATCCTTGCGCTTGCCGGAAATGCGCAGGAAGATATGCACTTTGGTCCAATTCAAAAAGTGGATGGTTATGCCGATCGCAGTAATCCTATTTCTTTGCAAAAAATTATTGACGAAACTTCTCCCGGTAAGTTCGTCAAACTGGAACCTGGATTTTATACCGGCCCTGTCACCATCACAAAAGATGCCATAACGCTTGATGGTGAAGGCAAAGTGACAATTTCAGGCCTAGGAAAAGCTTCGGTTATATACCTGGAGGCTAATAATGTAAGTTTAAAAAACTTACATCTTGTTGAATCAGGCGGATCGCATGATAAAATTGATTGCGGTGTAAAAATCACTGGAAATAGTAATGTAGTAAGCAATTGTTTTATTGAAGAATGTCTGTTTGGGGTTGACATTTTTCAGGCAGAAGATAATGTTATTTTGAACAACGAAATCACCTCGCTTTCCCGCCGGGGAATGGCACTCAAAGGTGATGCCATTAGATTATGGTATTCAAAAAATAACCTCATCAAAGGAAATTATTGGCACAATGTGCGCGATATGGTAGTTTGGTATTCTTCCGAAAACACTTTTGAAGCCAACAAAGGAGTGGGAAACCGCTACAGCATACACTTTATGTATGCGCATAATAACAGAATTAAAGATAATTACTTTTACGAAAACTCTGTAGGCGTTTTTCTGATGTATAGCGAAGAAACGGTGATGACTGGCAATACCATCATGCACTCAAATGGTGTGAGCGGCATGTGCCTTGGAATGAAAGAAACTTCTTCAAACCAAATACTTCACAATCGTTTTATCTATTCTTCCGAAGGCATTCATGTAGATGTATCGCCTTTTGTGCCGGAGAAAATTAATACGGTGATGTATAATGAAATTGCATTTTGTGGCACTGGTATTTTTTTTCATACCAATCAGGAAGGTAATTTGTACAAATACAACTACTTCCATAATAACTTGGTGCAGGTAGAGGCCGAGGGTAAAACTGCTAATCTAAACCGCTGGCAGAACAACTATTTTGATGATTATCAGGGTTTTGACAAAGACGGAGACAATGTGGGCGATGCGTCTTATACCTTGTTTGCTTATGTTGAACACCTTTGGACGTTCGATAAGGATTTGAAGTTTTTTTATGGATCACCTTTATTATTGATCCTCGATTTTTTGGAACGACTGGCACCTTTTTCTGAACCGAAATTGGTTTTGAGAGATAAAAAGCCCATTTTTGAATGGAATGAATCTCTTGATGATAAACTGAATGAGAAGTTATGAAACGCGCTGCTATTGCAATCGGTCTGTGCTTATTGCACTTGGCATTTATCGCTTTGCCCGAAGTACAGCTTTGGCAGTATATAGCGCTTTTGTCGCATCAACAAAAATCTAATGAAATAACTTTCAGTAAGAAAAGTAACTCCCCCCTAACCGGCGATATCACCTATTTGAATGCATTGATAGACAGGGCAAATGATTCACCGGAAAACCAGAAAGAGAATACAATTCCAGAAATTTCTATCAGTCATACTGGTTTGATTTATTTGGCGTCAGAAGCTTCTAATTGTGATTTTTTGTATTGCAAAAAGCTGAGCTGGTCGTTAACGTTTAATAAAATTCCCCTGGAAGGCATGCTGCGAATTCTCGCACCACCGCCAAAATTAGTTTTTGCCTAAGTGAGCAAATTGCCTGCATAGCTTTATTGCTAATTTGCAGTGCAAGCTCGGAAGTATTATTTGCTTTGCAAAAAGCAATCTTTCATTAGCAAAAACTCAAAAACATGAAAACAGTAAATTTATTATCAAAAATAATTTTAACAGCGGCCTTGTTGGCCATGGCCACTATTGGCTTTTCGCAGCAAGACACGCTGGTTTTAGACGAGATTTTAATCACTGCCAGAAGTCCTTTCAATCTCACAAAATCCAATATTCAAGGCCAAACTATTCAAATTGAAAATCCCCATGATGGCGGTGCTATGTTCATCAACCAAGCTGGTTTTGGTGTCGAAAAAAGAGGAAATTACGGCATGGAGCCGGTTTTGCGCGGGTTCAAGTATAGTCAGCTTACTGTGCTTATCGACGGCGGTATTCACAGCACCAATGCTTGTCCAAACCGCATGGACCCTACAATTTCGCAGGTTGCTCCCGAAGAGATAGAGAAAATTGAAGTAATCAAAGGGCCCTTTAGCGTGCGCTACGGCGCGGCGCTTGGCGGCATAATAAATATTGTAAACCGCAGACCAGATCGTTCTTCAGATCAAACTGTTATGGGCAGTGTGGAAGCTGGATATCAGTCTAATGGCGGAAATATGTATAGCAATTTATTTGTGCAATCTGTCATGAATAAGTTTGATTTTTCTATCAATGCTGGTTACAAAGATTATGGCAATTACGAAAGCGGTTCTGGTCAGGAAATTGCTTCTTCATTTTCCCGTTTTGGCTATGCCATGAAAGTGGGTTATCAGTTTGCTGATAATCGCCGTTTACAAGTCAGCTGGCGCCAAAGCATGGCTAAAGATGTATTATATGCAGGCTTACCGATGGATGCTGATAAAGACAATAGCAGCATACTTTCGTTGGATTATGCCGCCAATAATATCAGCCCCCTGCTAAACTCCTTTAAGCTGAAATTATATGGAAGTTATGTGGACCATGAAATGAGCAACAAACGGCGCCCTGCATACAAAATGGTTCATGCTGTTTCGCCTGTTACCGCGCAGGTTTTCGGCGGTCGTACCGAGTTTGGCTTGCAAACTTCTGCATCTAATTTGCTATTTGCCGGACTGGATTTTAAACATATCGCCAAAGATGGCGGACGCGATCGGCTGGTTTTTAAAAATGGCTGCACTGGTATGGAATTTGATCCGCCAAAATATTTTTATGATAAAACCTGGCAGGATTCCAATCATGATGACTTTGGCATATTTCTCGAAAATAAACGTGATATTGGTAAAAATCTCGTTTGGACTCTCGGACTTAGGTCTGACTTTATAGCGTATAGCATCAATGATCCAGCAGCCGGATTTTCAGAACAATACAACGGCAACATCAATCCCGATGACCGTTTTGACTTTTCGGCAACCACTTCTCTTACTTGGTTTTTGCCTAAAGGCTACAACTTATTTTTTGCCGCGGCGCGTTCTATGCGTTCACCCGAACTTACCGAGCTATTTATCAATCACCTGAGTGTGGGAATGGATGCGTATGAATATTTGGGCAATCCAAACTTGAAATCGGAGGTTAATAACCAGATTGATTTGCGCGCCGAAAAAAAACTTAAAAACCTCAACTTATTTGCGGATATATATGTGGCTTACGTGAACGATTATATTACAGCGGCTGTGGATACAACCATTCCACGTATTTATAACGCCTGCATGGATCCAAAATTTACCAAGGTTTTTACCAATATAGACAAGGCACTTTTAACAGGTTTTGAAGCCGGTTTCGATTGGCAATTTGCCGAAGGATGGCAATATAAGCTAGCTGTTTCTTATGTGTACGGACAAAATTTGGACTGGGATGAGCCGCTTCCGGAGATTACCCCATTAACGGTGCAAACAGCCGTTGGTTACAAGAGAAATAACTTCCACGCCGAAATTCATGGACGGATTGTTGACGCGCAAGACAGGGTTTCAATCCGATTCAACGAAAGCACCACGCCTGGCTTCGGCGTTTTCGATTTTTATGCAGATTACACCGCTTTTGGCTCACTGGAAATTATGGCTGGCATAAAAAATATCTTTAATAAAAATTATGTTGAACATCTAAGTAGAGCTTATAAAGGAATGGAAACCAATAGTTTGTATTTTGAGCCTGGAAGAAGTTTTAATATTGGATTAAAATATAATTTCTAAAGCCATGAAAAAAATATACTTAAGCCTAATAACTATTCTGTTTCTATCTTTTATTTCATTTGCACAAGATGCAGGTGCATTAAGCGGAAAAGTAGTAGACGCTGAAACAGGTCAAGCGATACAGGATGCGCAAATACTTGTTAAAGAAATCCATAAGGGGGCAATTACTTTAGCGGATGGTTCTTTTAGCATTGCAGATATTCCTGAAGGCAAATATACAACTGAAATAAAAGCACTTGGATATTCCAACATTAGTAAAACTATTAGTATTACTTCTGGAAAAACCACTATTATAGCGTTTGAAATCGAAATAACATCTGTCACTTTTAATGAAATAACGATTTCTGCAACCAAACTTTCAACAACTATTAATAAAATTGGATCGCCAGTTTATATAATTCCTAAAAGAATTATTGATGAAACAGAACGCAGAAATATTGAAGAAGCGCTTACTACTGTTCCTGGCGTATTTACGGAAGATCGGCATCATGGCGAAGCGAATGTTGTTTCATTTAGAGGGATTGGTTTGCATACTCACGTAACAAGGGGCATTCTGGTGCTTGTTGATGGTGTCCCTGTAAATGAAGCTGACGGAAGAACCTCATTTGAAGGAATAGATATGGAAAATGCTGAAAGCATTGAAGTATTGAAAGGACCTGTTTCTGCAATGTATGGCCCAAATGGTATCACCGGTGTGATTAACATCAAAGAAGTCGAACCGGAGAAAGGGTTTCATGCTGGCATTAGAGGAAGCATCGGATCTTATAATACACAGAAAATATCTGGTAATGTTAATGGAGGAACCGATGATTTTAAATACATGGTAAAAGGGGGTTATTATTTTTCAGAAGGTTATCAGGATCGAAGCGCATACAGTTCGGGAAGAGTTGGTGTAAAAATCTCAAATAATTTCCATAAAGCAGGGAAGCTTTCATTCACAGCTGATTATATCACAACAACAGATGAAAGTGGCGGGCCACTCGATAGCACGCTTTTTGCTGACCGCTCAAGAGTTGCTACTAATGATTTTACCGGAAGCGACAAAAATCTACATCGTATCAATTTTATTTACAATAAATCATTGAATGCATCAACTGATTTCCAGGCTAATGCATACAACAGAGGAAGGCATGATAAAGGTCATTATCTCGATACGCGTTGGTCTGAAGATAACATCAATCTTTGGGGAGGTGAAGCAAGGTTAAAACACGCGTACACACTTTTTGGCAAACCTAATGTAGTTGTGGTAGGCAGTAGCTTTGACAACGAAACAGGCACAAACGAAGAATTCCTTCGCGATGAGGACACAGGAGTAATAGGTGAAATGAATGATAAAGGCGAAAGCATTTACCAAATGTTTGGCCTGTATGCTGAAAACGAATTGATGCTGTTTGATAACCTAAGTCTAACATTGGGTTTGCGATTCGATCAGGTTTCATACAATTGGAAAGACCTATTCAATATAGAAGATGACAATACCTCTGACAGTAAAAATGTAACGGCGATAAGTCCAAAGCTTGGGCTGGCATTCAATCCAACAAAAACCTTGACTATTTTTGGAAATGTCTCCAAAGGTTTTAATCCACCTTTAATTTCTCAGCTATTTATTGGAAGCAGTTACAGCGGATTGGCCAATGCTAATCTGAAACCTGAGTACCTGACAAACTATGAGATAGGTGTGCGCGGCGAAATTGCTTCAAAAATTATCTACCAGGTTAGTTTATTTATGATGGATTTCAACGACCAGATTGCAACAGAAATAGACACCTTGGTAAGCACACGAACTCCTGTTTATAAAAACATTGGAAAAACGCGTCATCAAGGGTTTGAAATGGCTGGAGAATATCGGGTCAATAGCCAATTTAGAGCTTTTATTAGCTATTCCTATCTGGATGCAAAATTCATTGACTACACAGATTATACTGGAAATCAGCTAACTAAAACCCCTCATAATAAGGCAAATGCTGGAGTTAGCTACGCTTTCAATTTTGGGCTAACCGCTTCGCTTGATTATGTGTACGTTGGTAAATATTTTATGGACAACGATAACATAAACGAGTATGAAGGATACGCCTTGCTCAATGCGAAACTACAATACCATCGCAAAGGCTGGAATATCGGTTTTGGTGTTGAGAACCTGACAAATGTTAATTATGCCACCTGGGCTTATGCATCAGAATCATACAACCCCCAAACTCATCAAACATCCTGGAAAAAAATGTATTATGCCGGCTGGCCAATGAATTACACCCTTTCATTAGGCTATCGTTTTTAAAGATTGACTATGAAATTCTTACTACAAAAGGTACTTATTCTTTGCTTTTTAATGATGCTTTCCCTTCAGTCGGTTGCACAAATTTGGATATCAAACAGTGCACCAAAAGAAAGCTCATTAAAGATTGCAGTTTCTGGCATGCATAAAATAAGTGCTCTCAGAGGAGAAAGGGGAAGTGCAAAAGTGATTCAATGGCTCAGAAGTGGTTCCTCTGTAGAGGAATCGCTTTTCAGTCAGGCTGATAGCTCGGCATCAATATTCCTTTTCGATCCTCAGGAACAAAGGGTCGCTGTTGAGACAAAAGCTGATATGAATTCTTCAGCTTTTGTATTCAAAAATACCGAAGAAGGTTATTACAACCTTTTTTACCTGACTGAAAAAGTTTGTAATGATACATTGATGGTGTCGTGCGCATCTCGTGAAATATTAAATCATAGCTGCAGAAATGGGCATGCCAAAGAGCTGAAGTATATCCCTTACAAAACTTTTGGGAAAGATATCCCGATGCAAATTGTAAGAGAGCGAAATAAAGGTGATGATTTGCACTACTTTGTTACTTCAGGCGAACGCCTCACTTTTCGAGCATTACACGACGGAAAACCTATCGAAGGTGTAAAAATGACGCTTGTTTCACAAAAAGGCTGGAAGAATGTTAGTTATACTAATTTAGAAGGCGTTGCTTCCTTCGAGCTCATTCAGGATTACTTTACAAACTGGAATATGTTTGATGTAAAAAAAGTTTACAATTATCTGCTTATTGCAGAGAAAACACTTCCTATATCGGGAATTCGTAATCAAAAATCTTTTACGCAAACTAAATATGTTACAACTTATTCTGAAGCTTATCTTCCTGCTAAAACTAATTACATGTCTTTAGTTTGGGGTCTTATCGTATTTCTTGTTACGGTAATCATCTCTTTTATTGTTGTTTACGTTTATCGTCACAAGCGAAATGTATTTAAGAAGCACAACTATGAATATACTTCAAAATATTAAATATAAAGCTGATAATGCCAATGTTTCCAGACTTAGATTTTGGATTCAACTGTTGACATTTATACTCATTGCATACGGAGGCTACTTATTTATTCACATTGGCTCGCAGGTTCCAACTTTTGCCTGTCCTTATAATCAGGGCAGTCCGGGAACTTGCTATTTGATTGCAATGCAACATGGGTTGCATCTTAAGTGGAGTGAATTGGTTAGCTACCGGGGGTTAGCATTTTTTACCGGGTTTCTCAGTTTTATTGGATTCTTTATTGTTTTTAACAAAGCTTGGTGTGGGTTTATTTGTCCACTTGGCACACTTCAAGACTGGATAACAAAACTTCGTTATAGAATTGGTATTAGATTTTCACGTTATGACAGCTTAAGCTTTCAGAAGTTAAAAAAGGTCAAATATGTGTTATTGATTCTGCTGATAGCAATTCCGCTTGGAATGAGCAACTCTTTTTTTGGGCTTCCCCCCATTAACCACGATATGCAGGCGCCATTTTGCCAAGTTTGTCCCGGACGGACAATCATGCCACTTGCAAGTGCAGATACATCTCAGTTTTTTATTGATTTCACGAATAAAACCACCTTGGTCATGTCCACATTAGGGATGTTAATTACAGGCCTCTTTTTTGTTGGTGCATTCGCGAAAAAGAGATTCTTCTGTTTTTTCTGTCCGATGAGTGCCTTACAATTTATGTTTTCGCGAATTGGTATTTTGAGGCTTACTAAGAATGGCAGCAAATGCACAAAGTGTGGTAATTGTTACCGTGTTTGCGATGTAGGAATTCTTGGGATTGCTGAAGATATTACCAGCAAAAACATTGTAAAGGATGATTGTATGATGTGTTTTAAGTGTGTGGAAGCCTGTCCCGAAGACGATTGCCTTGATGTTAAGGTATTCAATGCAAAAATCTTTAGCTCAACTCAGGAAGGATTTTTTAAACGCTATAATCAGCAAGATAAGTTAGTGAAAAAAAATGAATAGAAATGATGAAAGATATCCAACAATCTGACAGATTTCAAAGGGTAGTAAAAACTGCTTCGATTCATTACGATATGGAGATTAGCAAAACCATGGCGGCCATTGCAGATAATTTTTCGGACAATCCGGCAGCTATGAAATATTTTTATGAAAAGCATAGAGATCTGATCAGAAGTGAAAGTGATGGGCATCAACCCTTAAAGAAGATAATTTCAACCTTATGTATTCATGTTCCTGTAGAGCTCATCCTTGCTGTCGGTGCTATTCCGGTCAGGTCATGCACCGGAGCCTATTCAACAGATCAGATTGGTGCCGAATTCCTTCCGGCCAAGAGTTGCCCTATGGTGAAATCGACACTGGGAGCAATCTCTTTTAATCTTCTGCCAGGTAAAATCCAACCCGACCTCATCATTAATCCGGCTACATGCGACCAAAAAAAGAAGCTGGGCGATATTGATGAAGAACTTAGCAAGAAGTTTTATCTGCTCGAAATGCCTTCTACAAAAGATTCTGAAGAAGCCCGTGAATATTGGCTGCAGACTGTATTTAAGTTAATTAGAAAACTTGAGTATGTCACTGGTAACAAACTTACAGCCAAATCGCTGAAGCTGGCCATTCGAAAAGTTGCGAAAGCTCAGCAGCTTTATCGAAAATTCAATCAATTGCGCACTGCCGCTCCCGTCATTTTGGGAAAAGATGCGCTTTTGGTTACAAACGCTTTTTTCTTTGATGATATTGATCGTTGGACACTTTATCTTGAGCTTTTAAATGACGAGTTGGAAAACAGGATAAAGACGAATTTTCATGTGGTAAACGAAAGAGCACCAAGGATTTTATTAACAGGTTCTCCTTCAGTATTCCCAAATATGAAGTTGCCTATACTAGTTGAAGAATTAGGTGGCATTATAGTTTCCGAAGAATTTTGTTCCAGCTCACGTATGCTTTGGGATACGGTTGCTGTTGATGAATGGCATTTGTATGATATGATTCCTGCCATTGCTGACCGCTATCTCAAACCAAGTACTTGCCCAAACTTTTCGCCAAATACAGACCGAAAACGAAAAATATTAGCAGCAATCGAAGATTATAGGATTGATGGTGTAGTTTATCAGACGTTTACAGGTTGTCAACTATACGACATGGAAACACGCGTAATAGGTAAAGCTTTGGAAGATGCAGGTGTTCAAACTTTGTTCGTCGAGACGGATTATAGCCCTGAAGATATTGGCCAATTGACAACAAGAGTTGAAGCATTCCTGCATTCACTAAAACACAATAGAAAAAAACTGGCCTTATGAAATATTTCGTCGGAATCGACATTGGGTCTACAGCTATAAAAATTGCCGTGCTTAGCGATGATAGGAAAATTTGTGCATTGGGGCAATCTCCCACAGGAAGTCGTTTCAATCAAAATACTATAGATACACTTGACAGACTTTTGGCAGACAATCAAATTGATAAATCATTGATTGCTTATATTGTGACAACAGGCTATGGAAGAAAGCTTTTTAAATCAGCAGATGAAAACATTAATGAACTTACTTCAAATGTTGAAGGTGCCATATTTATGGCACAGCAAGATTCAATCATTCAAACGATAATTAACATTGGTGGTCAGGACACAAAAATCATCCAGCTCGATCGGCACAATCAAATGACAAATTTTGTAATGAATGACAAGTGCGCTGCAGGGACAGGACGTTTTTTAGATATCGCTGCGAGAAACCTTGAAGTTGACATAGAAGATTTGGGGAAGTTGCATTTTCAGGCGCTTGACAGGCCATTACCCATCAACAGCACTTGTGCTGTTTTTGCTGAATCTGAGATAATCTCCTTGCTGGCGGCAGGTCATAATATCAGTGAAATAGCTTGTGGGATACACTATTCGATCGCCAAAAGAATTGCGCGGCTAGCTTCCAGAATTCAGCTTAATGATGTTGTTTTGTTCGATGGAGGCCCTGCACTCAACAAAGGAATGATTGATGCGCTTGAAAATGAATTGATGCGAAATATAATTGTACAACCACATCCACAGTATACAACTGCAATTGGAGCCTCATTTTTTGCACTAAAGCAATATGAGCTTGAATATAAATCTGTTTCACAGGAATAAACTTATCTTTATAGTTTTAGAATCAAAACCAAAACCATGAAACCAAAACCAAATGAAATAAACCGCAGAGACTTCCTCAAAACAGGAGCAATAGCAGCTGGAGCAATGGCAGTGATTGGTGCAGGAACCTTCGTTCTCAGCAATAAAGCAGCAGAAGCTATGCCGCGTATCGATTTTCTGCGTCCACCCGGTGCCATTAATGAAGAAGATTTTTTATATGGATGCATCAAATGCGGGCTTTGTGTGCAAATTTGTCCGGTTGATGCCATAAAACTTGCTGGTGCCGGAGAGGGTTTGGGTTTTGGCACACCCTATATTGAGCCGCGCTTGCAGGCCTGCGATTTTAGTTGCGATGCACTACAATGTATAGAGGTCTGTCCGACAGCAGTTTTAGACTTTAAGCCGTTTAAAGAAAAAGGAGCCGAAGCTGTTGAAAAAGCCGCCGCCCAGCCTGGAGTTGACCTTTCGCAGGTAAATCCTTTTGAAGTGCAAAAAGTAGCCATGAAGGAAGCTGTACTTATTGGGAAAGCCCACGTAAATAAAAGTACTTGTCTAGCGCACCAGGAAAAAGGTTTTCAAGGAACACCACGAGGCAATGATTTTAAAGGCGTGCATCGCTCACCAGGCAAAAATGAAGTGTCGGCAAGTCCGCTCGGAGAAAGGGAATTCGACCGTGAAATTTGCGACTTATGTATTACCGAATGCCCGATAGGAGAAAAAGCAATCGTTCAGAAACTGAGCCGAAGTGGCAAACTTGTTCCTAAAGTTCTCGACGGCTGCACCGGATGTGGCGTCTGCCAAATGGTGTGTCCTACGCAACAGCCAAGTATTATTGTTGAACCAGTTTAAAACCTCAAGCCATGTTATCAGACTATATTTCTAACGGAAAAAATAAAGAGCCGCTGCCTCCAAAACCGGTTGAAAAAATGCCGCATACGTTGGCGGGATTGAGTTTTAAAGAATGGCGTGATTCGCGCAAAGGCAACCATAAAATGCGCAACATACGCTGGAGCGTATTGCTGTTTATGAACCTGCTTTTCGTTTTCTCTTTTTGGCTCGATTTGTCCGTGCTAGAGGGTTCGCTAAGTGGCTCTAGACTAGTTGGTTTTTACCTGATGGATCCTTTCAATGCACTCCAATTGCTTGCAATCTCCTCCACAACGGGCTATATGGCCATGCTTACCATGAATTTTTTTATCGGTCTTGCCACTATTTTAATTTTCTGGTTTATCTTAGGTGGTCGCAGCTTCTGTTCGTGGATGTGTCCCTATCATATTTTAGCCGAATGGGCTGAAAAAGTGCATCTTTATCTGTTAAACAAGAAAAAAATTAAAGCACGTACCTATCATATTGGTTTACGTTTTGTGTTTATGATTGGATTTGTTTTATTGGCCATTTTAACTAAAAATCTGGTTTTTGAAAACCTCAATGTTGTTGGAATTATCTCTAAAGGAATGATTTATGGCCCCAGTTTGCTGTTGCTTTGGGTGCTAGCTGTGATCCTGTTTGAGGTTTTCGTGAGCCGCCGTTTTTGGTGTCGCTATGTTTGTCCTATTGGCGCTACCTATAGCATTGTAGGTAAATTATCGCCGCTAGCCATAAAATTCGACTTGGACAAATGTGGCTATTGTCTCGAATGTCAAAAAGTTTGCTTGGTGCCTCACGAACTTTGGTTTGTGAAACGTGGCGCGGCAACGCAGGAAACACATTTTGTGGGCTCCGACTGCACCCGCTGTGGTTTGTGCGTGGATGTGTGCCCCGGCCATGCGCTAAATTATTCCGTTAAAGGTGCCGCTTCAATTCTGTAAAACTGAGAAATATCATGCCCGAAATACAAAATAGTGCCATTATAAATATCAATGAGCTGTCGAAAAGCTTTAAAAAACAGTTGGTTATTGATAAGCTTTCTGTTAAGCTGAACAGCGATGACCGTATTGCGCTTATCGGACAGAATGGTGCCGGAAAAACTACTTTAATACGTTGCATATTAGGGCAGTATAACTATGAAGGACAGCTTGATGTGATGGGCCTCAATCCGCGAAAAGACAGAAAAGTTATTTTGCAGGATATTGGTTTTGTGCCCCAAACTCCGCCACCAATCAAACTAACTGTGCGCGAGCTGATTAGCTTTTCTGAGAAAATAACGAAAACGCCTGCTGCTGAATTTTATAAAATCAGTGATGATTTAGGCTTGGATATCCGGCAAAATCTCGGGAAGCCTTTTTATAAGCTTTCAGGTGGGATGAAACAAAAACTACTTATCAGCTTTGCCCTCGGACGAAAAGTGAAAATATTACTGCTAGACGAACCGTCGGCAAACTTGGACCCTCAGGCACGTGAGATTTTATTTTCGCACCTGAAGAATTACGCCCCAAACACCCTGATGATTCTCAGTAGTCACCGCATGGACGAAATTGCCGATTTGGTGAATCGCGTTATTGAGATGGACCTGGGTAAAATTGTTTTAGACAAAGATTTGAATGAACATATTAAAATTTAAACCATGAAAAATTACACCTTATTATTAGTAACTTTTTTATTGATTGCTGCGGCTTGCACCCGGACAGTTGATCAAAGTCCGCGTGAAATAAATTTTGACAGAGATATTTGTATCAACTGCTTGATGGGTTTGGCCGATCAAAAATTCTCTGCCCAGTCTATAAATCAGCGTAACGAAGTGCTGTGGTACGACGATTTGGGCTGCCTAGTGGAATATATGAACAGTCCTGACTGGGAAAAATATGGCGGCAACGAAGCAGTTTCTTATATCGGTGACGCTGAAACTGGTGAATGGGTCAGAGTAGAAGATGCCTGGTATGTTTACGGCGTTGCTACACCAATGGGCTACGGATATGCGGCTTATGCAGACAATCGCGAAGGCGCTTTCGATTACGAAACTACCGTAAAAAGAATAAAAGAAGGCGTAACAATGCGTGAAGATTTTCTGAAAACAAAGAAAATGTTACATCACGACTGAACGAATATTGACAGCTAAATTTACAACACTAATATCATGCAAATCAATAAAATAACACATTCAAGCCTGTTTCAGATTTTGAACGCAGATATTTTTCAGCAACTGCGTTCAAAGTGGTTCTGGACGTATAGTCTGCTTTTTGGTGGCTTTGTGGCTGTAATGTTTGCAACAGGAATTACGGAATCGCAAATCATTGGATTTGTTGGGCTTAGCCGGCTGATGGTGACTTTTATGCAGGTAAGTATGGTAATTTTGCCTATTTACGTGCTAATCACCACGGTGCGCTCGGTGGTAGGCGATCGCGAATCGAATGTGATGGAATATATGCTGTCGTTTCCGGTTTCGTTCTCGGGCTATTTCTGGGGAAAATTTCTTGCTAAATTTTTGGTCACTTATATTCCGGTTTTTATTGCGCTATTTGGCGCTGCTGTATGGGGAAGCTTCACTAATTTAGATGTTCCATGGGATTTATTTATGCTTTATAGCGCCCTGCTCGCCGCTATGATTTTCTGTTTTTTGGGAATCAGCATGTTTATTTCGGCTGTAGCACATTCCCAGGATTTAGCCATCAGTAGTGCTTTTGTGCTGTGGTTGTTGTTGGTAGCTTTCCTAGATTTAATTTTGATGGGCCTGTTGCTAAAATTGCGCCTCGATGCCGGAACGGTCATCGGGCTGGGTATGATAAATCCGCTGCAAGTGTTTCGTACTGCTGTTTTGGTGTTGTTCGATCCCGAACTTACCGTGATGGGCGCGGCATCCTATTTTGTGCTTGATTCAGTTAGCCGCGAGCTGTTTATCTTTTTTGCTATCGCTTACCCTATCATGCTGGGCTTGCTATTTGGCTGGCTGGGCAACTATTTCTTTAAAACGAAAGATATTATATGAGTTTTTGCACCAAAAAACCTTTGCTGATATTACTTGTTTTTGGCCTTCTGCAAGGATGTAGCTGGCAAAATAAATCTTCGATTCACGAGGGTTTATTCCCCAAAATGGCTGATACCAATAATTTGCTTTTGTTGCCTACTTCTACAACAAAGGAATACCGACAACAATTGATTAATCATGAAATATTGTTGTCAGATAATCAAAAACGTTATCGTGGAATAGAAAGCGTCCCACAAGATTTTGACGATTTTCGTTTTCAAAATCTCGATGGCGTGCAGTGGCAGAATGCTTCTGTAAAGTTTGGTGATTTTCGTGGAACAAGTTTGCGGACTGCCAATGCCAATGGTGGAAATTTTTCTAGTTCCGATTTTCGACTGGCTGATTTGCGTTGGTCCGCTTTCAATAGAACAAAAATGAAAAATTGCAACTTTTCGCAGGCTGTGCTTTTTCGCACTGAAATGAATGAAGCTATGCTTGATTCCAGTGATTTCAGAGGTTCTAATATGTTTGGTGTCAAAGGCCACCGTTCTTCTTTTCGCTATGCAGATTTTAGCAATGCGCTGATGAAAGAATCGGAGCTTACAGATGCTGATTTTTCCAACAGCAAAGCCATTAGAGTGAAATTTATTATCACCGTTTTTGCCGGTTCACGCTTTGATTCAGCAGATTACAGCTATTCAGATTTTACAGGAGCAGGCCTCGAAACCTGTAGCTTTCAATACGCGCGCTTGCATCAGGTTTCTTTTAAAGGAGCGCACTTGCAGGAAGCCAGTTTTAGAAATGCCGACCTCAAAGATGCGGAGTTTTTTGCGGCTGAGCTGGTAGAAACGGACTTCCGGGACGCGATAAATATTCCCGAAGCTTTATTGCCTTTTATCAATGAAGAAGGTTTTGCAACGGGTGTGGTTTATTGAGATGAAGAATATTTCTGCAGGAATGGACTAGTTAATTTTCATCCAGCTGCCTGCTGATAAACGTTTTAAGATATTTATAATGAAGCAGTTAATTGCATATATCAAACATAAAAACTGGCAGGTAATTATCCTTGTTTTTGTTGCTTTGATTTTGTTTTCGGCAAGTTTTCCTGAGGACAAAAAACATAGAGCAAAAGCAGGGCAGGAGCAGGTTTTTGTGATTGACGGAAGTCAAAGCCAAATTTTTTGGCATGTCGATGCACACAGTGGTATCATTCCACTTTGCGAAGGTGAGTTGGTGATGCAAGGCAACGCGCTTGTTGACGCGCAGTTTAGGGTTTGCATGGACAGCCTGCGCAACCTCGACATCGATTATGATTTGATGCGTGCTGTTTTTGAAAACACTATCAAGTCAAAAGAAGTTTTTCATACCGAGCGTTTCCCTTATGGCTATTTTTCACTTTGTTGCACCGAGAATCTGGGCGACGACAGCCTTCATATTTCTGGTGATTTAATACTTAAAGACATCGAACACTGCATACGTTTCAATAGTTTTTTTCATCTTTCAGGCGATTCAATCTGGGCAAATACTGACACCATATATATAGATCGCACAAACTGGGGCATATTCGCCATGACGAAAAAATACAGCAAGAGCGAAAATAGCTATATCGTTAGCGATACAATCCAGTTTCAAATAAAATTATACGGAAAATTAAAAAATAGGTAAGTGATTGCTATTGCACAAGATAACAGTCGAATACGAATTATGTTAAAAAAACCTAAAAATATTTTGGTAATGAAATGCCAAAATGGCTTTTTTAACACATATTTTTAATATTTTTGTCCAGACATTTGGCACAACGTAAGCAATAACCAAAATTACAATTTGAAATATCGTTTTGAACTTACCACCATCAGTATATCTATTATGACGCGTACTTTATTTACCTTGCAGGGGAACCTTCGTAAAATGATGGTTCTTGGCATGATGGGCTTGTTATTATCATCTTTTAACTTCCTTCATGCTCAAACACCTGAAGCCGAGAAAAACTATCAACAATGTAAGGCTTGTCACAATATTGACGGGCCAAAATTAATTGGGCCAAATCTAGCCGGTATCACAGAGCGCCACGACACGGCCTGGCTAATCCGTTTTATTCGCAATAGCACGGAGGTTATCCAATCCGGCGATGAATATGCCGTGGCTCTTTTTAAGGAATACAATAATATTCCAATGCCGCCGCATGACCTTAGTGATGAGCAGATTATCGATATCATAGCTTATATCAATAATGGTGGCAAAGTGGCTGACGAATACCTGGCGCAGATGGAAGAAGCTGCCGGAGGTGAGGCTGAAATGGCTGCCCTTCGCCAAGCAGAACTCAAGGAGCGCGACTTAAAACTCGCTGAGCTGGAAAGAGATGCCAATAGAAATTTCGGTACAACGTTTATCATTACCCTAATTATTCTACTCGTTACCCTGTTTGATTTATTTGTTACCAAAGCGATCAAAGCCACTTTTGTACACAAGATTGTGGTGCTCGTTGCCCTGATAATTGTAGGTGAAGTAGTTTATAAAGAAGCTTCGGCGCTTGGCCGCCAACAATATTATCAGCCAGAACAACCTATTTGGTTCTCGCACGAAATTCACGCCACTCAAAATGGTATCGACTGCCTGTATTGCCACTCCTCAGCGGAAGACAGTAAAAGTGCTGGCATTCCTTCTACCAATGTTTGTATGAACTGCCACAATGTGGTGCGCAAAGGAACAATAACCGGCACTACGGAAATAGATAAAATTCACGAAGCATGGAATTCGGGCACTCCGGTAGAATGGATCAGGGTGCATAACCTGCCCGATCATGTGTATTTTAATCACTCACAGCATGTTAACTCAGGCAAATTAGACTGCGCACAATGCCATGGCGAAGTAGAAAAGATGGATGTTGTAATGCAGGTTGAAGACCTGAGTATGGGCTGGTGTCTCGACTGTCACCGGACAACAGAAGTGCAATTTGCTGACAATGATTTCTTTAAGTCTTACGAAAGAATGCATGAGCAATTCAAAAACGGAGAAGTGAAGAAAGTTACTGCCGATATGCTTGGCGGCGGCGATTGTATGAAGTGTCATTATTAATCTAATTCAGTTAAGCAAGTCCTT
Source organism: uncultured Lentimicrobiaceae bacterium (assembly GCA_964578915.1). Lineage (GTDB taxonomy): Bacteria > Bacteroidota > Bacteroidia > Bacteroidales > F082 > UBA5536. The sequence continues at coordinate 1,070 of CAZOEV010000004.1, read as the reverse complement.
ATGGAACCAAAATATTTCAGAAGTCTCGAAGAACTAAAAATCGATACAAGACAGGAAACCAGTGATAAACCAGCGGGCGACCGTCAGTTTATTTTCGAAATGCAACAGGAACTCAAGAAATCTACTACGGCATCACGCCGTGATTTTCTCAAAGTTTTTGGATTTACAGTAGCCTCGGCGGCGATAGCTTCAAGCTGTCAACAGCCTGTTCGTAAGGCTATTCCGCTGCTCATTCAGCCCGAAGAAATTGTACCTGGAAAAGCCAGTTATTATGCTTCTACGTTTTTTGATGGCATAGATTATTGCCCTGTCGTTGTAAAAGTGAGGGATGGCCGTCCGATAAAAATCGAAGGCAACAAACTTTCAAGCCTCACCCAAGGCGGTACAAATGCACGCACACAAGCCTCTGTTCTTGGTCTTTATGATAACGCCCGCTATAAAAAGCCTCAAACTCAAGCTTCGGCAGCTACTTGGCAAGAAGTTGATGAAGCCATTGTAAATCAGCTTGATGCAATAAAAGCTAAAGGTGGAAAAGTAGTGCTGCTCACCGGAAGCGTTATCAGCCCCTCTACGCTTCAGCTTATTGATGAGTTTTTGGCTAAATATCCTGGCGAGCATATTTCTTATGATGTGCTTTCGGCCTCCGCCATGCGCGAAGCCAATAAAAAAACTTTCGGAAAAGCATTTGTTCCTTCCTATCAGTTCGATAAAGCCGAAGTGATTGTTGGTTTCGATGCCGATTTTCTTGGAAGTTGGCTCAATCCTGTTGAGTTTACCAAACAATACAGCAAAAACAGAAAACTTACTGACGGACAGAAAAAAATGTCGCGTCATATTCACCTAGAAGGATCAATGTCGCTCACTGGAAGCAATGCCGACGAGCGAATTCAGTTGCATCCTGCCCAAGAAAAAGAAACGATTGCTGCCTTATATTACGCCTTGGAGCAAATGAATGGCGGCGGAAACGCAAAAAATATCAGCAGCCCTATTGATGTGCAAAAAATTGCCAAAGAGCTATACAGCAAACGCGGCAAAGCTCTTGTGGTGGCAGGCACCAACGATCCGGAATC
>CAZOEV010000003.1:5059-20315 GCA_964578915.1 uncultured Lentimicrobiaceae bacterium | reverse complement strand
AACAAAATGGATAAAGGGATAGCGCGTTTCCTTATTCTTCTCGGTGCTATTATATTTACTAGACTGTTCTTTATTCAGCTAATCGACCATCAACTGCTATTTCAGTCTGAATTATTTGATAGCATTATTGTTAGTATAGGCTTTTTGAATCTGAGTTTTGGTTTACTTACAATTGATGTTTTTAATTTGGTCGTTTTGGCGATCTTATTTCGTATTTATATAGAAAATTATCAACTCAATATTCACCAATTTTGGAGAAATTTGGGTTGTTCTGTCGGGACTATTTTACTTTTTGGAATTTATATTTATTTCGTGCGCCAGCTTATTTATGAGTCAAAAGCTCCGCTTTCTTTTACTGAACTTTATAGTTTTAATCTTTTTAGTTATTTTATATTCCTGTATATCACCTTAATTACTATCTCAACATATATAATTTTTCAACAGTTGCTACTGATTTTTAAGAAGAAGGAGGATGCTAAATGGTCTGCGATTGGTTTGTTTGTGGTGGTTATTAATCTAATTTGTTTTGGTTTTTATTCGATAGATTTAAATTCGATTTTATTTAGTTTAGGCTTAAGTCTTTTTTATAGTATTTCTATACTTTTTTACACTAATGATAAGGCGACTTTTAGCCCGGTTATGCATACCTGGTCCTTGCTATTATTTGCAGGCCTTCTTACCTATCTCTTTTATGGGGAGAACACCAGGAAATCTGATAGTGAACAGCAACTAACTGCTTTACAGTTAAGTATGGAAGCTGATCCTATGTTTGAATTTGTTTTTAAATCAGTGTATGCGGATATTCGGCAAGATACCGTAGTTCAAAATTTGGTTCAAAACAAACCGCTTGATCAATACAACCTTGAAGACGAAATCGCGCAGCATTTGCAGGCTAACTATACACATAATTACCTTGATAAATACAATATTAGTGTAACAGTTTGTAGCACAGAGGATGAATTGCTCATCAAACCAGGTGACTTTTTGACTAATTGCCAAGCTTATTTTCTGCAAACTGTGGATGATATAGGTAAGAAGTCTACTATTTCGCCTGAATTGTATTATATGGAAGACAATTTGTTGGGAACTTATTACCTCGCAGTTATAGAATTAGATGAAGTGATGGATAAGTTAAATGCCACTACTTTATTCATTGAATTCTACTTTAAATACATTCCGGAAGGTCTGGGTTATCCCGAATTACTCATTGATGAATCCAAGGGGTTTACAAAGTTGCTTTCAAAGTATTCGTTAGCATCTTATCAGGATAGTGTATTGATTTACAAATTTGGCAACTATTTTTATCCATCGAAATTGAGTATGTTCAATTTTGATAGCAACGAAGTGAATAATCAAAACAGTTTTAGACATTATCGGGTTGTAAATGAGCAGGGTAGGGCTCTCGTAGTTAGTAAGCCGCAGAAGAAACTTATTGATATTATTGCACCTTTTTCCTATTTCAGTTTATTGTTAGCCATTTTAGGCTTTCTAGTAATTGGAGTTGGGTTTTATAGCAAACAATTAATGTCTGACTTGTCTAGTTTTCGCTTTCGACTGCAAATTTTCAGCTTGACAACACTTATGCTCTCTTTCTTTATTATAGGTATTATTTCTACGGTTTATATCCGTGGAATTTATCAGGAAAAGTCAAAAGATTTTTTAATAGAGCGCACACAATCTATTCTGATTGAAATGGAGCATAAGCTTAGAAATGAAGATATTAACGATCCATCTATTCAAGATTATCTCTATGAAATATTAACAAAGTTCTCTCAGGTTTTCTTCTCAGATATTAACCTTTATGATCTCAACGGTAGTTTATTGGCAACCTCCAGACCGGAGATATTTAGAAGCGAATTAATTTCTACAAAAATGAACCCTCAAGCTTTTGCTGCCATGAAATCTGGTGATGAATATTTGTTTTTGCATCAAGAAGCTATTGGAAATGGTTCCTTTTATTCGAGTTATGTTTCTTACCGTGATTTGAATGGTAAGACACTGGCATATATAAACTTACCATATTTCGCACGGGGATCAGAAATACGTGATGAGATTTCTAACTTTATTGTAACCTACATAAATATTTTTATCTTATTGAGCGGTTTGTTTGCACTTATCGTTTTGTTGTTTTCACGCAGGCTAACCAAGCCTTTGCAGATGATTCAAGCACGGATGAAAGAAGTAAGAATCGACAAAATTAACGAGCCAATTGTTTGGAGCAGAGAAGATGAAATAGGGGAGTTGGTCAAACAATATAATCAACTAATTAGTGAATTAGCAAAGAGTGCAGAGCTTCTGGCGCGTTCTGAGCGTGAAACTGCCTGGCGGGAAATGGCGCAACAGGTTGCACACGAAATCAAGAATCCACTCACGCCTATGCGACTCAGCGTGCAGCACCTTAAGCGTTCATGGGAAAATCATGATGCCGATATGGATCAGAAAATTGCACGAACAACTCAAACGCTTATTGAGCAAATCGATACTTTATCTACTATTGCCAGCGCGTTTTCCGACTTCGCAAAAATGCCGGTGAGTTTACCTGAAACAGTTGAAATTGTGGAGTTGTTGAAACGAACAGCGCTACTTTACAACAATAAATCGAATATTAAGATGCAAATAGATACGTCTGAACACCTAAGTATTTATGTGTTTGCAGATAAGAATAATCTAGGTCGCGCCTTCGCTAATTTGATAAAAAATGCTGTTCAGGCAATAGGAAATAAAGCACAAGGTAAAATTGAAATCCTTTTGAAAGCGGATACTAATCATGTTATAATTTCTATTGCCGACAATGGGAAAGGGATGAATGAAACCGAACAAAAAAGGGTTTTTACGCCTAATTTCACTACCAAATCAAGTGGTATGGGAATTGGATTATCAATAGTAAATCAAATTATAAGGGCTGCAAGCGGTACAATTTCCTTTAAATCAGAAGAAGGAAAAGGAACAAGTTTCTTGATAACTTTGCCGCGCGACAAAAGAATCAATGAACAAACCTTAGATGAATCATGAGATTTGCTGACAATGCAATCGAATTAGACGTAAACCTCGAAAAGCAAACCGCTTTCGTGTTAACTTTGCCAATCTTATGGCAATAAATCCAATTAAAAGTCTGGCCGGGCAAACCGCGGTTTATGGCATGGGAACCATCGTTCCACGCTTGCTCAATTATATGCTTGTGCCGTTTTACACGCGTATTTTTGCAGAGAACATCTACGGCCAACTTACTGAGCTGTATGCTTATGTAGCTTTTTTGCTTGTTTTGCTTACCTACGGCATGGAAACGGCTTTTTTCCGATTTGCTCAAAAGCACGACACCAAATCTGTTTTTAATTCCGCACTTTCTGCCATCATTCTAACTTCAGCATTTTTTCTCGTCTTGTTGCTTCTTTTTTACGAACCGCTTGCACAAAGCATTCGCTACACCGGCAATCCTGAATATGTGCTGATGATCGGACTTATTGTTGCACTGGATGCAGCTACAGCTATTCCGTTCGCTTTGCTCCGAAAGTTAAACAAAGCGCGACGTTTTGCCACCATTAAAGTTTTAAATGTGGCACTGAATATAAGCCTTAACTTCATTTTCTTGCTACTCATCCCTGAATGGTCACAAAAAGTTGCCGTTTCACTTTTTGGTGATCAGGTCAGCCTTTTGGTGTGGGTTTTTATTGCAAATTTGGCTGCTAGCTTGCTCAGTCTATTGCTTTTGTGGCCACAGCTTAAAAGTTTCCGATTCCAAATCAGCAATGCTTTTGTCCGCCCGATGTTGAATTATGCGCTGCCGGTTTTGGTTGTCGGCCTAGCCGGAATGGTCAATGAAGTAATTGATAAAATACTACTTAAATACCTGCTTCCAAATCCCGATACAGCGATGGCTGAGCTGGGAATTTATGGTGCCAATTACAAACTCGGCGTACTTATGACTTTATTTATCCAAATGTTTCGCTATGCCGCCGAACCATTTTTCTTTGCTGAAGCCGAAAAAAAACAAGCACCCGAGCTTTTTGCCAAAGTGCTTAATTATTTTGTAATTATTGGCTTACTCATCTTTTTGGGCATCACCTTATATATGGATATTTTCCAGCATTTTATCGGCGAACGCTTTCGAGAAGGCTTATCTATTGTACCTATAGTGTTGATGGCTAACCTCTTCTATGGCGTATTTTTCAATCTTTCTGTTTGGTACAAGCTTACCGACCGCACTTCTAACGGTGCTGTTATTGCACTAATTGGCGCTGCGATCACCATTACGTTTAATATATTGCTCATTCCCATTTTGGGTTATACTGGCGCCGCATGGGCACACTTGCTTTGCTATTCTGCTATGATGGTGATTTCTTATGTTTGGGGACAACGCGTTTTTCCCGTTCCATATCAATGGAAAGCTCTGTTAGCCTACCTCTCGCTTGCCGTTTTTATGTTTGCAATTTCGCAATGGCTGCGCCCCGAAATCTTGCTTCAACGCTTGCTTTTCAACACTTTTCTGCTGTTGCTTTTTGTCGTTCCGGTTTACTTTTTTGAACGTAAAAATTTAAGCTTTGCCGACAAACAATCCTGATTTTTACTTTTTTAACGAAAGTCAAGGGTCTGTTCCGAAATAAAGTGTACAAATTATAGGCAGTTATTTTGTTCGCCAATAAGGCAAAAAACGCAGGCATAGCAGCGCCACGTCGAGTATTTTTAACGCTATTGGCGAGCAAAATAACCAGTAGAAATGTACAGGTTATTTGGGAACAGTCCCTAAGCCCCGAATAATCCTTATTTTTGCGGCAGTTTTGAAATTAGGTTTCAGTTTAATTCAAAAATTAGTCGCGGGAATTTCCGCCAGAAATCAGATATTTTATGGAGATAAAAATTGTCAATAATTCAGCTCACGCAATGCCGGCTTACGAAACAGAGGCCTCGGCAGGCATGGATTTGCGCGCTAATCTAGAAGATTCTATATTGCTCAAACCACTCCAACGCGCCTTAATTCCAACCGGTCTATTTATTGAATTGCCGATTGGTTTTGAAGCACAAATAAGACCCAGAAGCGGACTGGCAATTAAAAGCGGCATCACATTGTTAAATACTCCTGGCACAATAGATGCTGATTATCGCGGCGAAATTAAAGTGATTCTAGTCAACTTATCCGATCAAGAATTTTTGGTAAAAAATGGCGAAAGAATTGCTCAAATGGTTATTGCAAAGCACGAAACTGCCAAATGGATTCAGGTGGAGCAACTTAGTGAAACAGTGCGTGGAGCTGGCGGTTTTGGTCATACCGGAAAATAGAAAATACAGTAATCAATTAAAGAAAAACGAAATAAAAAGTATCCAATGAATATAATAATTCCAATGGCAGGCATGGGAAAACGTATGCGCCCACACACCTTAACAATTCCAAAACCTATGCTTCCGGTTGCTGGAAAACCAATCGTACAGCGACTTGTAGAAGATATTGCCAAAGTGGTCGATGAACCCATCGAGGAAATTGCTTTTGTAATCGGCAATTTTGGAAAAGAAACTGAGGAAGGACTTTTGCGTATTGCGCAATCCGTTGGTGCTAAGGGAAGTATCCATTATCAGTTGGAAGCTTTGGGAACGGCTCACGCTATTTTGTGTGCCAGTCAAGCGCTAAACGGGAAAGTTGTTGTGGCCTATGCCGATACGCTTTTTAAAGCAGATTTTAAGCTTGATAGCTCAAAAGATGGTATTATTTGGGTGAATCGGGTGGAGAATCCGAATCAGTTTGGTGTAGTTAAACTAAACGATGACGGAAGCATTGAAGGGTTTTATGAAAAACCCACAGCTTTTATTTCCGACCTTGCCATTATTGGAATTTATTATTTCAAAGATGGCGAATATCTTAAGCAGCAATTGCAATATCTTCTGGATCAAAAAATTACAACCGGAGGTGAATATGGCATCACCGATGGCCTGCAAAATATGATGAAAAAAGGCACTGCTTTTCATACCGAAACCGTTACCGAATGGCTCGATTGTGGAAACAAAGACGCTACCGTTGACACAAACAAACGCGTGTTGGAATTGGTTCAGGAACAAGAAACACTCATCCATCCAAACGCTGATATCGACGACGCCATTATCATCGAACCCTGCTTTATTGGCGAAGGAGCTGTGGTGCAAAATTCGGTCATTGGTCCACACGTTTCCATCGGCGCAAAAACACATATCACCAATTCCGTAATAAAGAATAGTATTATCCAGAATAATTCCCGACTAGAAAATCAATTAATAGAAAATAGTATGATTGGAAATAATGCCCAACTTCTTGGAAAGACTAAGAACCTGAGCCTGGGAGATTTCAATCAGTTAGAAGACTAATTTAACTACCTACAATATGATCGCTACACGGAAGTTACGACTTCTAATTTTTATTTTCATTGCCCTTTTTGCTTCAGTTTCTGAACTTTTTGCGCAAGATAGTATTGCTGTCGATTCGGTGGCAAATATGGGTGCCAACAGACGCAATGCTATTTATTTTGCTGACGGTCTCAAGCAACGGCTTGCAGGCAATACTGAACGTGCTATCAAACATTTTGAGCAGGCGCTAATGGCAGATTCTACTGATCATGCCAGCATGTATGAGCTAAGCGAACTTTACGCCCGCGATGGTCGCATTGATCTGGCTGAGCAAATGATGCGAAATGCCGTAAAGCTAAATCCGGCCAATAAGTGGTATCAAATTCGACTGGCACAGGTCTATAAATTTCAGGGGAATCATGAAGGCTATGCCAAAATTTACCGCGAACTTCTCAAAAAAGATCCTACAAACACAGATTATTTTGGAGAGCTATCTTCAGCTTTATTATTACTTGAAAAATACGATGAAGCAATTACAGTTTTTGAAGAAATCGAACGACAAATAGGTGTTAATGAAATGCTTAGTCTTCAAAAACAGCAAATTTATCTCTCCATAGACAAACCTAAAAAAGCGATCGAAGAAATTGAAAAGCTTGCTGCGGCCTATCCTTTTGAAGTGCGTTATCAGGCTATGCTGGCTGAATTGTATGTTAAGAATGGCGATAAAAAGAAAGCCCTGGAAACCTATAAAAATATCAAAATCCTTGACCCCAATAACCCTTATATTCATGTTTCATTATATGAATATTATATGCAAGAAAAGGAACTTTCAAATGCTTTTCAGGAGCTTCTTCAGGCTTTGGCAAACGAAACACTTGATATACAAACGAAACTGCAAATTATCCCTTATTGGGGAAATCAAAAACTGCCGCCTGATACTTTATTGAATCAAGCGCGTCAGATAGGTGATGTGCTCACGCGTGTTCATCCCGATAACGGTTTTGGTTATTTGATGCTGGCTGATGTGTATCAGGACCAGAAAAATTTTGAGCTGGCACTCAAAAATTATAGAGCTGGTCTGGCCATTGATAGCAGTGTTTACAGGGCTTGGGAAGGCCTGTTGTTTGCAGAAATGAGTCTGCAAAACTTTAGTGAACTTGCACGCGATGCCGAGCGTGCTCTAAAGCTTTTTCCGGAACAACCATTGCCGTATTTGTTGGGTGCTTTTGGTTATTTCGACCTCAAAGATTTTGATCGTGCACTAGAGTTATTGCAAACCGGACAAAAGCTGGTCTTTGGCAATGACGCCCTTTTAGGAGAGTTTTACAATTACCTCGCCGAAGTGCATCACGAAATGGGAAACGAACAGGAATCATTTAAGTTTTATGACAAAACATTGGCGCTAAATAGTGAGAGTTCCACAGCATTGAACAACTATGCATATCACCTCGCAGTAAAGGGAGAACAGCTTGAAAAAGCCCTTGAAATGGCCGCCAAAGCTGTTAACCTCGACCCTGAAAACTCTTCTAATCTTGATACTTATGCCTGGGTTTATTTTAAAATGGAAGCCTATGAAGATGCTTTGTATTGGATTAAGAAAGCCTTGAAGTATGATGCCGATAAAAGTGGGACTATTTTGGAACATTATGGCGACGTTCTGTATAAGTTAGAGGAACCAAAAAAAGCCATCGAATATTGGAAGAAAGCCAAAGAAGCAGGAGAAGCCAGCGATTTGATTGATCGAAAAATTGAGGAAGGAAAATATTATGAATAGCAAACTTTTTCGACTGTTTTTGGGATTGCTTTTGATTGGAAGTATGGCATTTGTGCAAAGCTGTAAAACCAAACGGGCCATCATCAGAAAGCCGCTAAAAGAAGAAGGGGAGGCTTTCCTGTTAAATAAAATGAGTGAAAGCGAGCTAAATTTTGACTTTTTTAATGCCCGCTGCGCCATCACGGTGATAAGTGATAAAAAATCAAAATCCGATTTTCGGGGGCAAATTAGGATTCAAAAAGATAGCGTAATCTGGCTATCGCTTTCGCCAGCACTCGGCATAGAGGTGGCGCGTTTGATGATTTCAACTGACTCCATTTGGTTTATAAATCGCATTGATAAAACCTATTTTAAAGGCGATTACGACTTTATCAACAGCTTTTTTCAAACCACAATCGACTTTGATATTTTGCAGGCCTTACTCGTTGGAAATGATATGCTTTATTACGAAGACGACAACTTTAGGGCTGCTATTGACGCCATGGAATACCGCCTTGGAGCCGCAAAGCGATCTAAAAAGAAAAAGGAGATATTGCTGCAGGATAGCCCTAATATCCTGATTCAAAATATTTGGCTAAATCCCGATAACTTCAAAATTACCAAAGTGAATCTTAAGGAATTTGGGCAGGAAAACAAACAATTGGAGATGCGCTACAGTCATTTCTCTGCTGTTCAAAACCAATTGGTTCCATCGGAATTGGATATGCTGCTGCAAGCCGACAAAAAACTACGAATCAGTTTGCGCTTTTCAAACGTAGAGATTAACGAGCCGCTAAGTTTTCCGTTTAAAGTGCCTTCTAAATATAGTAAAATGCGTTAATTTCGCCCCTCATGAGAGAGTTTGTGTTACATAGGATTTTACTGTTGCTGGCAATTTTTGCCGTAGCTACGGCTTTTCCACTGTTTGCCCAGGATGTAAACACGCTTGAAGAAAACAAAAAAAAGATAGAACAGGAAATTGCTTACAGCAATAAAATTCTGGAGGAAACTACTCAAAACAAAGAACTTACGCTTGATCAATTGATGGTTTTGCGCGCAAAAATTAGCAAACGTGCTAACCTGTTGGCAACCATACAGAGACAGATGATTAATGTGGAATCGCGTATTTCTAGAAGCAGCCGTGAAATTGATCGCCTTCAAAATGAACTCACTGCCTTGCGTAAGGAGTATGCACGCATGATAAAAATTGCTTATAAAAATCGCGGAAGCTACAACAAATTAATTTTTTTGTTTTCGGCCGATGATTTTAATCAGGCTTTTCAACGGCTTAAATACCTGCAACAATATGCTGCTTTCAGGCGCGCCCAAATAGAACGCATCGAAACCGCTACCCAAAAGCTCAACACAGAGTTGGAAACACTTGACAAGGAACGCAATAAGCAAAAATCACTTTTGGAAGCCGAACGGCGCGAGCATATCGCGTTGCAAACTGAACAACAAAGCGTGGATCAAAGTGTGAAAAAACTGTCGCAAAAAGAGAGCCAGCTTCGCAAAACGATCCGTGATAAAGAACGTGAAGCACAGAAATTGCAGCGCACCATCGAAGCCATCATTGCTGAAGAAGTGCGTCGGGCAAGTGCTGAAAAAACGGGGAAAGTTCCGCGCGAAGACCGCTTAATGGAGCTTACACCAGAAGAACTCAACCTGTCAAATGCTTTTGCAGGTAACAAAGGAAAGCTGCCTTGGCCTACCGAGCGCGGAATTATTGCTTCTCCCTTTGGCACGCAGCCGCATCCTGTATTGAAAAAAGTGACTATCAAAAATAATGGAATCGATATTGCCACCCAAAAAGGTGCTCAGGCTCGTGCTGTTTTTGATGGAATTGTAGTGAGTACCAATACCATTTCAGCGGCCAACAATGCTGTAATTGTAAGGCATGGCGACTATTTCACCGTTTATTCAAACCTGGAAGAAGTCTATGTGAAACGCGGAGATCGTGTGAAGACAAAAGACCTGATCGGCCGCATACATACAGATAAATTGTCGGCAAAAACGGCTATCCATTTTGAGCTTTGGAAAGACCGCCAGATTGTTGATCCTGCCAGTTGGCTTGCCCAATAGATAGTTTCTGCCGCATTGCAAGCTGTTTTCGGGATAATCTTATACATCAAGAAAGGAATTTTATAACACTTTTGGACTTCGCATAACCTAATTTTGCTTCATTAATTATCCTTAAAACATAAGATATGAAAAAATTAGAAATGAAAAGGCTGATTGGCTTTTTTTCCATTGCTGTATTGTTAATTGCCCTGAGTAGCTCCTGCGAAAAATCAGTAGCAGATGAAGCGGATCAGGATGCCATCGAAAAGTACGATTACGTTTCCTCTGCTGATCAGCAGATGTCTGCTACGCTTGACTCCATCAATGTACCCGGTTTACCGGATTGTATTGCTAACTACCTTGACAGTCTTCCTGCCGAAGCAATATCGGAAACTGAGCTTAATACATTGAGGTTTGTGCGTGAAGAAGAGCTTTTAGCTCATGATGTTTATGTTGCGCTATACGAACAATATAATATTCCGGTGTTTAACAACATCTCCAAAAGTGAAGCCTTTCACACAAGTATGATTCTTGCGCTGCTTCAAAAATATGACGTTGAAGATCCTGCTGCTAGTCACCAGCCGGGCATTTTTGTAAATATAGATTTGCAGGAATATTATAATCAACTTATATCCTTGGGGAGCGGCTCAGTGAACGATGCCATTATCGTTGGCGCAACGATAGAGGATCTTGATATTGCAGATCTTGTAAACCATCTAGAAGAGGATGTAGATAATGAGGACATTACCTTTGTGCTTAACCAACTGAACAAGGGTTCGCGCAACCACCTCAGGGCATTTAATGCACATCTCACTTTCCGCGATATTACCTACAATGCACAGTTTATTTCACAGGAATATTTTGACGAAATTGTGCAGTCTGATTGGGAAGTTGGTGGTGGAATTTGTGGTATTTGTCCTTGACAAAGTATCTATTAACCTGAGCTCTTTAATTTTAACCGAACTCAGGTTATTACAAACAATTATTTACAATGAATGATTGTAATTTGGTTATTGGTTTAAAAAAACTCGGGCAATCACCCGGGTTTTTTTGTCATTAATTGCCAATCTTTAACGAAACTCTTTTGGTTTTTGGAGCCAAAGGTTCTTGAAATATTGAAGCCTAAGTAAATTCCTCCATCACCCCACTTTCCAGTTGTTTCAGTTATAAATGCACGGTCGAACATGGCTTGGGCATTCGAAAAGTGTAATTGAAAAACATGACCGCCTGTTTCAATATCAAAACCTATTGAAAGTGCGTTTGTTCGTTCAATAGTAGTTTGATCATCAGGATAGTAAAAATACCAGCACGTTACTCTCGTTTTTAAAACAGTCATCTCGTCTTTACTTTTGCAATGGAAGCAAAGACGAGACTCCTTGGTTTAAAAATATCGAAAGCCTTGTCTTTGACCTTTTCTTATCAAAGCCTTAAAAAGAACAGTTTTATTTCGGAGACTAAATACAAGGAATTTCTTTTTTTGACAGAAATTAGTTTTGTGCTTCATTTCAACTATTTGCGGTAATTGTTCGCTTTTCTAAAATAAGGTATATGCAATAGACTAAAAATCAGTTTAAAACTTTTTATCGCATATTAAATTCGGTATATTTGTGAACTGGAAGTAGATTAATTCACAACCAAAACCAAATTAATATGTCAACAATTGTTGTTCTTGGAGCAGGAATTTCGGGTAATACCGCTGCGGCTTTTCTGCGCAAAAAACTTGCTAAAAAACACAAGGTAATTGTCGTTGCGCCCAACAGCTATTATCATTGGATTCCTTCAAATATCTGGGTTGGTGTAGGCCGAATGACGGTGGATCAGGTGCGTTTTAAGCTGGCGCCACGCTACAAAAAGGTTGGCATAGAGTTTCATCAGGCGCTGGCGGTCAGCATTCATCCGGAAGGAGATTCTGATCACGCGAAACCTTTTATAAAAGCTACCTATACCTTGCCCGAAAAGCAGGGAGAGGAGTTTATGCTGGAATACGATTTTCTGGTAAATGCTACGGGCCCCAAACTCAATTTTGACGCCACTGAAGGCCTGGGACCTGGAAAAAATACCGTTTCTGTTTGCTCTTATGATCATGCGGCGCATGCCTGGGAAAAGTTGCAAGAAGCCATTGAAAAGATGAAAAATGGTCAAAAACAACGTTTTGTTATCGGCACTGGCCATCCCATGGCTACCTGTCAGGGCGCGGCTTTTGAATACATTTTGAATGTGGCCTACGAAATTCGCAAACGTAAACTGACTGACATGGCTGAGCTGGTTTGGCTTACCAATGAGTTTGAGTTGGGCGATTTCGGCATGGGCGGTGCGCACATCAAACGCGGCGGTTATATCACTTCCACCAGGGTTTTTGCTGAGAGTTTTTTGCGCGAAAATAATATCCATTGGATCAAACGCGCTGGTGTAAAAAAAGTAGAACCCGGCCTGATACACTATGAAAATCTAGAAGGAGAAAACCTCAGTGTTCCATTTGATTTTGCTATGCTAATTCCAGGATTTGCTGGGGTTGGCTTAAAGGCTTTTGGCAAGGATAATACCGATATCAGCAGTAGGCTTTTTGCAGCCAACGGACTGATGAAAGTGGATGCCGATTATACGCCCAAAGCTTATGAAGACTGGAGCGTAAACGACTGGCCAGAGACCTATCGCAATGTTGATTTTCCAAATATTTTTGCTCCCGGAATCGCTTTTGCGCCGCCTCACGGTATATCAAAACCCATGACAAGCAAGATCGTAACCTTCATTTCCCCAACGCCACCTCGTACTGGAATGCCGTCTGGAGTAATGGGGAAAATTACCGCGCTCAATATCATCAGGTTGGTAAATAAAGGCGAGCACGAACTCAAACACCGCGCCAGTATGGGACGTATGGGCGCAGCTTGTATTATTTCGGCTGGGTATGGCATGACCAAAGGCGCTGCTGCCACCATGACTGTTTTTCCGATTGTTCCCGACTTTGAAAAATATCCCGACTACGGCCGCAGTATTGGCTATACTATGGGCGAAGCTGGTTTGGCAGGCCATTGGCTCAAATGGTTTATGCACTATATGTTTATGCACAAAGCCAAAGGCTATCCATTCTGGTGGCTGTTGCCGGAATAGTTTTAGCAATTCTAAAGATATAAACCACTTAACAAAAAAACTTAAAAAAATGAATAACAGACCTGTAGTTCCTTATAGCGAAGAGTCTTATCCACCACTACCGACCAACAAAACCCTTTTTTGGCGCCGCTTTGTACCTTGGCAATTAGTCCGTTTTTTAATACTTAATATCAAAATATTACGAATTGTCGCCGGAGGACATTCTTAGAAGTTGTGCGTTCCGCGGAGCATTTGCTCCGTGGAATTATAATGCAGCATCCGCTGCAAGCCCGAATATGATGTAAAAAAAACTTCATATACCGTTCCACGAAGCCATATTGCATAAATTACCGCTTCCCTTTCCCCCAAATCAATACCAAAATTTTGAAAACGCGACCAGAATAGATCATTCTCAAGCCCGCTTATTTTAATCGTATCTTTGCAATCGTAAAATATGCTGGATGTTTGAAAACCTGAATCAGCCTTATCCGTTTCACAATAACTTTAAGCATAACCTACGCACCATCACGCTGGTAAGTATGGGTTTTATGCTTATAACACTTTATTTTCAGCCGTTTGGAATTGACTTTTTATCCTCACGTAAAGATGGTTACTTTGTACTTGTGCTCGGTCTGGAAACTGCTGCTACTTTATTTTTAAGCACCCTGGTTATGCCAGGCCTTTTGCCCCGGCTTTTTGAGTCTTCCCGCTGGACTATCCGCAAAGAAATCATTTGGAATCTGGGTATGTTTATTGTCCTGATTGCCGGCTTCAGCCTTTCGGCTTTACTTTTTGAAATTGCCGATATGCAGTCTCTCACGCTCTTCCGATCGGGCGCACTTGCCTTACTTCCATTGGTGCTTTTCAATATGGTTAATTATAATCATGCACTTAAAAACAAAGTAGTTAAGGTATTCGATTCAGGTCGTCACTGGTTGGAAGAACAGGATAAAACTTCCAGTGTGAACAAACTTAAACTTATTCAGATAGTTTCAGAAAATGGCCGGGAAATTTTTGAAAACAAACTTGAAAATTTGGTACTGATCCAGTCCGCAGGCAATTATATTGAAGTTTTTTATCGCAAAGACGGCCTTATTCGCCGACAACTGATTAGGCAAACGCTGAGCTCTGTGGAAGCTTTGCTTGAATCCTTTCGTGAAATAATTAAGTGCCACAGGTGCTGCCTTATAAACAGCCAACATGTAATTCGTATCACTGGAACTTCTCCGGCTTATATGCTCGAATTAGATGGCCTTGACTTTCAGGTGCCGGTAGCAAGACAAAAAGCAGCCGAACTGCGAAAACTCTTCGGTAAAAACCAACCTGGCTAGCTCATCTTTACTTTTATTTTCGGTGCTAGCTGCTAAAAAAACTTCTTTTTAAGCATGTTTTTTTAGTGCATTTCAGCCCTAAGTTACGGTCATTTCGTCCCAAATCCTAGCATTTCCAACCCTTTTCTGTAATCAAGCCCATTTTCCTGAAAAAGCTGTTTCCCTGTTCTAATTTTGCAATCTAAATCGGAAAATAACCAGCTGCTTGTTTTAAGCTTGTCAATAGGTTTTTCCGGTAGAAAATTTATCCTAAAATTAACAGCAAATGACAAATTTCAAACCATTAAATATCGGCGGACTTTTCATACCTACACCTATTGTACAGGGAGGAATGGGCGTTGGGATTTCACTTTCAGGATTAGCTTCTGCTGTTGCTAATCAAGGTGCTGTAGGTGTGATTTCTGTTGCTGGCTTGGGAATGATTTACAGGGAGCCGGGAGCCGGGTTTTTGGCAAACAGCATTAGCGGTCTCCGGTCGGAAATTCGGAAAGCCAGAAAGCTGACGCGTGGTATTTTGGGTGTAAATATTATGGTCGCTTTAACCAATTTTGATGATATGATGCGAACCTCTATTGAGGAAGGCATTGACGTTATTTTCTGTGGTGCAGGCTTACCGCTCGATCTGCCGAAATATTTGAGTCCCGATAGCCGCACCAAATTAGTTCCGATTGTTTCTTCGGCAAGGGCAGCTGCTTTGTTATGCAATAAATGGCTGGCG
>CAZOEV010000003.1:0-5049 GCA_964578915.1 uncultured Lentimicrobiaceae bacterium | reverse complement strand
AACTACAATTATTTGCCTGACGGCATTGTTGTGGAAGGCCCAAAAGCTGGTGGCCATTTAGGATTTAAGGCAGAACAGATAACGGATGCAAATTTTGCACTTGAAAAACTGATCCCAGAAGTGGTAAAAGTGGTCAACGAAATAGGTGCAGCTAATGGAAAAACTATTCCAGTAATAGCTGCTGGCGGAATTTTTACCGGTGCTGATATTGCTCGGATAATGGCACTCGGCGCCTCTGGTGTTCAAATGGGAACCCGCTTTGTAACTACTTATGAATGTGATGCTTCCGAAGAATTTAAACAGGCTTATCTAAAAGCCACTATTGAAGACGTAAAAATTATTAAAAGTCCGGTTGGTATGCCTGGAAGGGCAATCAATTCTCCTTTTTTAATTGAAGTGGAAGCTGGCAAACGACAGCCCAAAGCTTGTCCGGTAAATTGTATCCGCACTTGCGACATAAAAACTGCACCTTATTGTATTATAGCTTCTCTGACTTCTGCTTTGCGTGGTAATTTTAATCGCGGCTATGCTTTCGCAGGAAGCAATGTGTGGCGCTGCAACGAAATTGTATCGGTAAAAATGCTCGTCCAAACACTTAGGGAAGAATATTCAGACTATTTAGAAAAAGATGCAAGCAATTTTATTTCTCGCTTTAAAAGAAGAAACTCTTTTGCCAAATCACATAACTTTAAAGTGGCTGCCATGGATGCTTTTTCTGCCGATCAACTCAAGGAACGTTTGGCACAACTGACTTTCCCGTTTTTTGGATTCCCAATGCGTTGATGCTTCTGTTTCGATAGCGTTCCGCAAAGCATCTGCTTCGTGGAATTATAATGCAGCATCCGCTGCAAGCCCGAAACCACGGTAAAAAAACTCATTTGCTGTTCTACAAAGGCTTAAGATATAGATAATTAAGTAAGGTTCCTACTAAAAAAAAGCCTAATAAGAAGTTTTGCGTATCGCAGTGCAGGCACAGCCTGCCAAATAATCCCACTGAGCAAAAGCTCCGAGTAACGTTCTGCGAAGCATCCTCTTTAAAGAAAACCCTCCCGACTCCATTCCTATTAACTAACTTTGCCGCATGAATACTGAACCCAAAGATGTCCATTCCATGCTGAGCAAGCTTGGCATTGAAGCCTTGAATGAAATGCAAAATGCTGCTATAGAAGCTATTACCAACAACCCTGAAGTAGTATTGCTTTCGCCAACAGGAAGTGGAAAAACACTCGCTTTTTTATTGCCAGTGATTGCTTCCCTTGACCTTACAATAGAGGAAGTACAATGCCTGATCGTTGTTCCCACACGCGAACTCGCCATGCAAATTGAGCAGGTTATGCGTCAGCTTGGTTCAGGAATAAAAGTCAACGCTGTTTATGGCGGACGCGCTGGCTATAAAGACAAAGTGGACTTAAAACACCGTCCTGCCATTTTGGTTGGAACGCCCGGGCGAATTGCCGACCATCTTAGGCGTAAAAACTTTGAAATTGATCATATACAAACACTTATCCTAGATGAGTTTGATAAATCGCTGGAAATTGGTTTTGAAACCGAAATGCGCGAAATCGTTCAAACGCTGGAGTTTGTCAATAAAAAAGTGCTCACGTCTGCAACGCTCAAAGCAGAATTGCCCGCTTTTATTGGTCTGAAAAATCCGACAACGCTTGATTACCGTGATTCCGGGAAGCCACAACTAAAAATAGTAACTGTAAATTCACCTGAGAAAGACAAACAGCAAGCACTTTTTAAATTGCTTTGCCAACTAGGCGACCAACCCGGGATTGTTTTTCTCAACTTTAAAGAAAGCATTCAACGCGTGAGCGACTTTTTGAGCGAAAAAGGGCTTGCCCATGCCAGCTTTCATGGAGATATGGAACAAAGTGAACGCGAAATCGCTCTCGTAAAATTTCGTAATGGTTCTACCCGTTTATTGTTAGCTACCGATCTGGCCGCTAGAGGAATCGATGTGCCAGAAATCCGATTTATTATTCACTACCATTTGCCATTAAGAGACCATGAGTTTCTGCATCGCAATGGCCGCACCGCGCGTATGTTTAGCGATGGAACAGCTTATGTGCTGAAATGGGTACGCGAAAATTTGCCTGAATTTGTGACAAGCTCAGAAACCATAACTCCCAGAAATGCGGCAATTCCAGAGCCGCCGGTATGGCTTACCATTCGCATGTCGGGCGGACGAAAAGATAAAATATCTAAAGCTGATATTGCCGGTTTGTTTATCAAACAAGGCAATTTGAAGAAGGATGAGCTGGGATTGATCGAACTAAAACAAGATTTTGCCTTTGTTGCGGTAAAAGCTGAAAAAGCCAGAAATACCGTCAATTTACTGGATAATTCCAAGCTGAAAAACACCAAAATTAGGCTACGATTGATTTGATTATCAATATATTTCATTAAAAATGTATTTGCGTGTTAATTTGATGTACTTTTGTAGTCTGAATACAGAAAAAATAGTGCAAAGGAGTACGATCTAAAAACCGTAACGCTGCTAAATTAACAATTTAACCATCCTTCGCTTTGTTTATACACTTGAATTTTAGTTTAAAAGCTTGTTCAACAACTGTGTTCTAATTAAATTAATCGCTGCCCTTTGCCTGATAAACAAAGGAATCAGTAAACATTACCATTAAAAATTACCTATCATGAACAGAGGAACAGTAAAATTTTTCAACTCAGAAAAAGGATTCGGATTTATCAAAGAAGCAGACACCGCCAAAGAATATTTTGTGCACTCATCTGGCCTGAAAGATAAAATTCAGGAAAATGATGAAGTAACTTTTGACCTGGAACAAGGCAAAAGAGACCTGAACGCCGTAAACGTAAGAAAAGTGTAAATGTTGAGTCATTACGGAAGTTAGCTTTCGTAATCTCTTCGTGTAGTTAAGGCTACACAAGCTTTAAACCATAATTACTGTCGAATTTCGCTTAGCGATCGACAGTAATTGTGGTTTTTTCGTTTATATACCTGGCTAAGTTCAATAAAATACCCAGCATCAAAAACCATAATCACATAACCTGATTTGAAAACGGCATCAATAAATTGTAATTTTGAGCCAAATTTGAAAACTAACAGTCATGTACAAATATCTTTTTGGGCCGGTGCCTTCGCGCCGACTGGGTATCTCTTTAGGCGTTGATTTAGTGCCGCGAAAAGTTTGTTCGCTGGATTGCGTGTATTGTGAAGTAGGCAAAACTACTAAACTCACCACCGACCAAAAGGAATATATTTCTTTAGAAAAACTTAAAAAGGAGCTTTCGGATTACTTTCAAAATAACCCTGACCCCGATTATATCACGTTTTCTGGCTATGGCGAGCCTACTTTGAATCTGCGGATTGGCGATGTTATGCAGTTTATCAAACAATTAAAACCTCATATTCCAATGGCAGTTTTAACCAATGGAACCCTGTTAAATAGAAAAGAAGTACGTGAGGAACTTCTCAAGGCTGATCTGATTTTGCCTTCGCTGGATGCTGCCACCAAAGCTGGTTTTGAGAAAATAAACCGTCCTGATCCTTCACTGAATATTGACGAGATTATTCAGGGATTGATTGATTTTAGCGCTGAATATTCCGGTAAAATTTGGCTTGAAGTATTTATATTGCCAGATTACAATACTAACGAGCAGGAATTGTTGGCTTTAAAGGAAGCTATCCTCAAAATAAAACCTACCACCGTGCAACTCAACACCCTCGACAGACCGGGAACTGTAGATGGATTGCGCGGTGCAACACCTGAAGAATTAGAGCAAGTAAAGGATTTCTGGAACTTACCAAACGTTGAAATCGTTGCTGCTGTTGCAAAGCGAAAGTCCAATACCGCTTATAGAAAGGATGTGGCCTCAGCAATTCTTGAAACCATCGACAGAAGACCCTGTACATTGGAAGATTTACACACCATATTGGGATTGCATGTAAACGAAATAAATAAATATTTAGGCGTGCTGCAAGAAGCAAATAGAATTGAAATTGTAAAACGAGAAAGAGGAAATTTTTACAAAAAAATGGACTAGTTTGTTGTAAAAGATATTCGGATTTAAATTTTTCAAATAGCTATAATAGAGATTGATAAGTGCTTTATCACAAAGTCAGTTTGTCTTTAAGGAAAAAAAAGCAGTATATTTGCATAAGTACGTTCATTTATTGCTTGCCAGAAAAGCTAATCAGCTAAAAAATAAATAACAGCTGATAGGCAATCGAAAAATGATCTGCTGTTAAATATTATACTATTTATTTTGAATAGTATAATATTTTGAGGCCGTATAAAACATTATGACGAATTCCGAAAAACCAATTCTACTCTTTAAGTATGGCGGAAATGCCATGACCAATAACAAATTAAAAAAACAGGTAATCAGCGCAATTCTCGCGCTCAAATCCAAAGGCTATCAAGTAGTTATCGTTCACGGAGGTGGGCCATTTATTGAAAAGGCCTTGTCCAATGCTAAAATCGTTTCCGAATTTATTGATGGGCACCGCAAAACAAGCACCGAAGCGCTAGAGCATATTGAAATGGCGCTTAAAGGTCAGGTTAATGGAAGTATTGTTAGCCTGATCAACCGTATGGGGCAACGCGCTGTTGGACTTTCTGGTAAGGATGGCGGTTTTGTTACTGCAGAGAAACGTATTTATCAGCGAATTACTGCGGAAAAAACGGAAGATATAGACCTTGGCCAGGTGGGCGATGTGCTCGAAATTGATACCAAGCTGATTCAGCTTTTGCTCCAAAACGACTATATTCCTGTGGTTACTTGCCTGGCGATGGACAAGGACGGCAACGATTATAACATTAATGCGGATATGTTTGCTGGCGAGCTTGCTGGAGCGCTTAAAGTGAAGGATTATATCATCCTTACCGATGTGGATGGGCTGCTAATGGACAAAGACGATTCGGATAGCTTGATTTCAGAGCTGAGGATTGTTGAAATCAAGAAACTAGTAGAGAAGAGAATTATTCAGGGTGGCATGTTGCCAAAAATGGAATCCTGTGCCAAAGCACTTTCCAAAGGAGCAGCTGCAGCTATAATCATCAATGG
>CAZOEV010000002.1:0-20775 GCA_964578915.1 uncultured Lentimicrobiaceae bacterium | reverse complement strand
TCTATTTTATAAATTTGTAAACCAAAAAGTTGCTTTTGCTAGTTGAATCTACCATCCTTGAATTTTTTCTTTTTTCTTTTTGCCTTTCAATTTTTGTTATATCTTTGCCGCTCCAAAAAACGCTGGTACCATAGCTCAGTTGGTAGAGCAACGGACTGAAAATCCGTGTGTCGCTGGTTCGACCCCGGCTGGTACCACAACTAAAAGCCCTCACATCGAGGGCTTTAGTTTTTTATGGCAGTTTCATTTACAATTTCCGGCTTTCGCACTATTTCAACCGATTGCAGCCCCACTTTCAAGTAACATAAGCACGAAACTTTAGCCAACAAATCCATCTGATTATCTTTGCATAAGTTTACGCACTTTAAATCCGTAAAGGATTTGAAGAAAATGATAAAACAAGCGGTAGTATAGCCGAAAAAAATAAATCTATGAAGAGAGTAATGATAGTAACAGGTGGTGGCGATTGCCCGGGCCTGAACGCAGTAATAAGGGCAGTAGTAAAACGCGCCTCACAAGAAAAAGATTGGGAAGTATTAGGAAGTATCCAGGCCTTTAATGGTGTATTGTGGGAGCCTTCCGAACTTAAAGTGCTTACTCCAGAAGTTGTAAAAGGTATTCATTTTCAAGGCGGAACAATTATTGAAACCACCAATAAAGGCGGCCCATTTGCTTGGCCGGTAAAAAATAAGGACGGCTCTTGGGGTTCTGTAGATCGCTCCGACGAGATGATCCGTAAAATTCAATACCTCGGCATTGATGCCGTTATTAATATTGGCGGCGACGGCTCACAGCGCATCTCGCAAGCGCTTTACGAAAAAGGCCTCAATATTATTGGCGTGCCAAAAACCATTGACAATGACCTCTCCTCTACCGATTCCACTTTCGGGTTTCAAACTGCAGTAGAAATTTCGACAGAAGCTGTGGATAAGCTCGTAACCACTGCCGCCAGCCACAATCGTGTGTTTGTGATGGAAGTAATGGGGCGTTATGCCGGCTGGATTGCTCTCAATGCCGCTGTAGCAGGTGGAGCCGAAGTGTGCCTAGTGCCAGAATTTCCTTACGATATCAATATCGTGAAACAAAAGCTGGAAGCACGTTTCAAACGTGGCCGTGGATTTGCCGTAGTGGTAGCTTCTGAAGGTGCAAAACCCAAAGATGGTGAAATGGTGTATGAGCAAAGTAACGAAGTGGGCTACGAAAACCTAAAGCTTGGCGGTATTGCCAGCGCGCTCATTAAACAGCTCAAAAAAGCTGGTTTTGAACCAGATATGCGTGAAACTGTGCTCGGACACTTACAACGTGGTGGTGTGCCAATTGCTTACGATCGTGTGCTGGCTTCCCAACTGGGAGTGAAAGCTTTTGAGATGGTGCTGAAAGAAGATTTTGGTAAGATGGTAGCTTACAGACATCCTTATTTTGTGGCCGTACCGCTAAAGGAAGCTATAACACAGCCTAACTTAGTAACCCTAGACAATGCCTTGGTGAAAACTGCGCACGGTTTAGGTATTTCGCTAGGTATTGATATGGAGGCTGAACTTAAAAAGTAAATCATGCAAATCGAAGTTATTGGTACGGCGCAACAATGCAATACCGTTGATTTCAAAGGGAAAACAGCTATAGTTATTGATGTGTTGCGCGCCACTTCAGTTATTGCTACGGCGCTGCATCTGGGCGCCAAAGCAATAATTCCGGCTATTTCCATCGAAGAAGCACAAACGATATATAAAGGTCTTGCGCCCGAAACTGCTTATTTGTGCGGCGAACGCAATGCTACTATTATTCCCGGATTTCACTTTGGAAACTCGCCTCTTGCTTTTAGCCCGGAAGTGGTGCACAATAAAACCCTTGTGCTCACAACTACCAATGGCACTTTGGCGTTGCGTAACACCTTAGAAGCCTCGCAAACGATTACTGCCAGCTTTTTAAATGTCTCAGCAGTGGCTGAATTGATCAGCCGACAAACAAACGATTTAGTAATTGTGTGCGCTGGAACAGCAGGCAAATTTTCACTTGATGACGCACTTTGTGCCGGCATGTTGATCAGCCTCATCAATAACAAACAAAAAATGCAAACAGACGATTTAGGTCGACTGGTGCTTCAGTTTTTTGATGCTGATATTGGAAATATTAACGATAAGCTGGCGCAATGTAGCCACGTAAAAACATTGCAAGGAAAAGGTTTCCAACCCGACATTGACTTTTGCTTGCAAACCGACATGTTTCCAGTCGTACCTGTTTTGAAAGAAAATAGGCTGATTAAAGCTTAATCATTCCCGAAATAAAATTTGGCCTAGTGTCATGTCAACACTGTTGACTTTTCGGATCGAAAAACTTTTATCCACAGCTGTTGGCAGTCGATTTTTCATAAGAAAATTCTACTCAGGGATAGCTTGTCCTTCTATCCATGGCGCGCCTGCATCGATGAGTTCCTTTTCAATGGCTGGAATTTGAGACATCCTAATATCCTCCAGTCTGTTCCTTAAACCCACAAACTGTTCATTGGCAATGGCCAGGCTTTTACGCATAGTTGCTGTAGGGCCGTAAGTTGAATTCGACGAACCCCTCAAAGCATAATTGAGACGGTCATTCACTGAAAGCGGATCACTTTCACCCACAGATTGCTTTGATTTATTGCCGTTCATATCCTCATCCAATGCCTGTAATGAAGCGCGGAGATCATGTATTTTTTTAAGTAGCACTGTAGGTTCAATTGAAGTCCGTGCTAAGGCTTTTTCCAGTACATCAACTTTTTTCATGGCTTCTGATAAAGCAATCGAAGCTGCCGAGGTGGATTTTAGCAAATCTTGTGTTGCTTTCCAAAACGCCACAGTTTCCTCAGGTGTAGCGCCCTGCAGACTTCCTTTACGCATTGGTTTCACGGCAAAATATTGAGCTTCATGCAACATTTTCAATTCGCCATTAACCCGACTATACAATTCAACGCTATAAGTTCCGGGAGCTACCATTGATCCGCTTGGCTCCCATTTTGAATCGCTGTTTCTGAAAGCATAGGCCGAAGGCGTCTTCAAATCCCAGTCTACACGATGGAAACCTTTTTGAACAGGTCCATTTTTGCGTGCCACAATTTCGCCTGAACTGTTTTTCACCAGCAGTACAATTTTTGGTTCTTCGCTGCGGCGTTCCTCTTCAATGGCTTGCCAGCCGGGAAAAGGAATGTCTTGCTGTTTCTTTTTCAGTTCAGCCTCTTTTTCTTTACGGATTTTTGCCGGCCCTTTCAATTCTTCCTTCAAATAGTAAGTGAATACGGCACCAAAAGGAGGGTTGTCGGCTACAAAATATTGATCGCCCTGACTGCCTTTGGTATTGCCGCCTAAAACCTTTTTTGGCATATACCACAAAGCCTCACGAACGGCAAACAAGGCAGCTTCTTTTTTCATAACTTCATCATTGATTTCGCGCAAAACGCTGTAGTCGTCTAAAATATAGAATCCCCTGCCAAAAGAAGCTGCTATAAGGTCGTTTTCACGCCGTTGAATAGCTAGATCGCGGAAAGAGATGACCGGAAGATTGCCTTTGAGCTGTGTCCATTTCTGGCCGCCGTTATTAGTGAACCAGATGCCAAACTCAGTAGCCGCAAACAACAATTCAGGCTTCACATGATCCTGCACCAACCGCCACAATAAAGTTCTGTCGGGTAGATTTGCCTTTATAGATTTCCACGTTTTGCCTTTATCAGTCGTTTTAAATAGGTAAGGGTTAAAATCGCCGAATTTATGATTATCTAAAACAACGTAGGCTGTGTTGGCATCAAATAAATCAGCTTTGATGTCGTTCACAAAAGCAGTTTCAGGAACCCCCGGAAGTGCAGAAACCTGGATGGATCGCCATGATTTGCCTCCGTCACTTGTAACTTGAATCAAACCATCATCTGTTCCGGCATAAAGGACATTTTCATCCTTTGGAGATTCAGCCAAAGAGGTGATGGTGCTATAATCCGACATGGCATACAGGTCCCATGGCGCATCCCAGCTAATTGATTTTCCCATTATTTTTTGGGTGATACGCTGTTTATTATTGGTAAGATCGCCTGAAATGGCCACCCAACTATCTCCTCTTTCCTCTGATTTCCAAACCCTTTGCGATGCAAAAAAGAGGCGTGTTGGCTGATGTTGACTGACTAAAATGGGTGAATCCCAGTTAAAACGTTCGTTGGCTTCATCAGCATCGGGCTGTGGCCTAATTAAAACATTTTCGCCTGTAGCTCTGTCGTGACGCATGAGATATCCTTGCTGCGATTGCGAATAAACAATAGTTGGATTACCCGGCTCTGTGGCTGGCTGATGGCCATCGCCACCAACGGTAATAAACCAATCGGCATTGCGTATTCCATGCACATTGTCAGTGCGCGAAGGGCCACCCTGGGTATTGTTGTCCTGTGTGCCGCCATACACATTGTAAAAAGGCGTGGCATCATCCACGGCTACCTTATAGAACTGCGTTACAGGAAGGTTGGCAACGAACTTCCATGATTTAGTGCGGTCAAAAGTTTCGTACAAACCACCATCATTTCCAACCAATAAATAATCTGGGTCATTGGCACGAAAAGCAATCGCATGGTTATCGACATGTTTATTCTTTTCGTTCATATTTTGAAATGTTTTACCGCCATCTTCGGTATATTGCATCACATAGTCGACCAAATAAACATGATCAAATTGATGCGGACTTGCAAACAGTTCCTGGTAATAATGCGGCCCTGTGGCACCAGCAACGGCATCGGACTGTTTGACCCAGGAAGCACCACGGTTGGTGCTTTTATAAAAACCACCTGAACGGCGATCGAGTTCAATGGCAGCATAAATCACATCAGGCTGTTGGGGCGAAATAGCCAAACCTATCTTTCCCATATCAGAAGTTGGAAGGCCGTTTTTGAGCTGTTTCCAGCTTTCGCCACCATCTTCACTGCGGTAAATAGCCGTGCCCGGACCGCCGCTCATATAAGCGGCAACTGTACGATGTCGTTGCCATGTAGCAGCATACAAACGTTTGGGCTGGCGTGGATCGATCAATAGATCAGTTGCTCCAATCCTTTGGTCGTCGCCAAGAGTGCGCTTCCAGCTCTTTCCTCCATCCGTAGTTTTAAAAACACCTCTTTCGCCACCTTTCGACCAAAGTGGGCCCTGTGCAGCAACCCATACAGTATTGGGATTAGTAGGATGGATGATAATTTTCGATATATGCTCAGAGGTTTTCAGTCCCATATTTTTCCAGGTGCTGCCACCATCATCGCTTTTGTAGATTCCGTCGCCATAACCCACATGACGGCCACCCACATTTTCGCCTGTGCCGACCCAAATACACTCCGCATTGGAAGGATCAATAGCGATGCATCCAATTGAATAAGACCCTTCATGATCAAAAACAGGCATCCAGGTCGTGCCAGAATTTTCGGTTTTCCAAACTCCACCTGAGCCAACAGCCACATACCAGGTGTTAAAATTTGTTGGATGAAGCGCAATATCAGCAATGCGCCCCGACATAAAAGCCGGCCCTATGCTTCTGAATTTTAAACCATTGTATATGTCTTCTTTCTTTGCTGTGTCCTGCTTTTGCGCCTGCATGGCGGAAGCTATCAGTAACAGGCAGGACAGCAAAAATATGAAACGATGCGAAGTTGAGCTTTTCATGGAATTGAGTTATTGATGAGACAATTGAAAAGCCAAATTAATATTTAATCTTGAAAAGGCTTATAAAATAGTTCGTTTTTACGTGTCGGAATTTTGATTATCATTAAATTGCAGTTGGTAACTTTTGCCAATGAAGGAAGATCTTTTGGTGATATTGTAGATTGCTTAGACTTGCTCAAATATTCATAAACTTTGGATAAACCAACGTTTTTAACAGAAATCTATGAAAGGCAGGAAATATTTTATTGCATGACGGCAAATACCCAAAACAATAGCGTATCACAAACCTTATTACTAGCCTATGAAAAAGTATAAGCCAGTCTTTTCAAACTAATGCGCCGCCAGCCAGTTGTCGCCGGTATTCATCTCTACAATCACCGGCACAATTAGCGGAAGCGCTACGGCCATTGCTTTTTCTATCAGCGGTTTAAGCTGTTCCACCTCATCCAGGCGGGCATCAAAAACCAACTCATCATGCACCTGAAGAATCATTTTTGAAGCCAGCTTTTGTTCTGACATCAAACGATGTATGGCGATCATGGCCAACTTTATCATATCAGCCGAACTGCCTTGGATAGGTGCATTGATGGCATTGCGCTCTGCAAAACCACGCACCACACTGTTGGATACATTGATGTCGCGCAAATAGCGCCGCCGACCAAGCATGGTTTCTACATAACCGCTTTTGCGAGCAAAGGCAATTTGGTCGTTCATATAGTTTTTGATGGCCGGATATTGTTCAAAATAATTGTTGATAATATCAGCAGCTTCTCCACGTGGAATTCCTAAGCGCTCCGATAAACCAAAAGCCGAAATGCCATAAATAATCCCAAAGTTAACCGTTTTGGCATTGCGGCGCATCTCGTTGCTCACCTCATCCAGCCCAACACCATAAACTTTTGCTGCCGTGGCAGTATGAATATCCAAACCTTCGTTGAAGGCGGCAATCATCGCTTCATCTTTGCTCAAGTGGGCGATAATGCGCAGCTCAATTTGAGAATAATCGGCAGCTAGTAGGGTGTAGTCTTTGCCGCGCGGAACAAAAGCTTTCCTTATTTCGCGGCCTCGCGCCGTGCGGATGGGAATATTTTGCAGATTAGGTTTGTTTGAGCTGAGTCGCCCGGTAGATGCCACAGCCTGATTATAACTGGTGTGTATGCGGCCATCACGCGGATTGATCAAGGTGGGCAGGCTGTCGATATAGGTGGATTTTAGCTTGCTTAACGAGCGGTAATCCAAGATAAGCGGAATAATTGGATGCAAGTGCTGAATTTTTACCAGCACATCCTCCGAAGTGGAATACTGGCCAGTTTTGGTTTTTTTGGCCCTACTCGAAAGCTCAAGTCTGTCAAAAAGTATTTCACCTAATTGCTTGGGAGAAGCAATATTAAAGGTGATTCCAGCTAAATCATAAATCTGCTTCTCAAGCTCAATAATTTCTGCAGCCATGGTTATACTGATTTCCTGCAAGTTTTCGCCATCAAGCTTCACGCCTTGTGCTTCCATATCGGCAAGCACTTTTACCAGCGGCATTTCTATCTCATCAAATATTTTACGCACCCCTTGCTTCGTTAATTCTGGCTCAAGTTTATGCCTTAGCTGAAGCGTGATATCTGCATCTTCGGTGGCGTATTCTTTTACTTTTTCCACTTCTATATCACGCATAGTGCCTTGATTTTTCCCTTTTTTGCCAATAAGGCTTTCAATGGAAATAGGCCTGTAATTGAGGTAAGTTTCTGCCAAAAAATCCATATTGTGGCGCTGATCAGGCTCCAGCAAATAATGTGCAATCATGGTATCGAACAATGGCCCTTTTACGTCAATATCGTACCATTTTAATACAGCGATATCATATTTGAGATTTTGTCCGGTTTTTTCAATTGATTTATTTTCAAAAAGTGCTTTAAAGTGACTTAGTTTTTGCTGACAATCGTGATAGTTTTCGGGCATAGGCACATACCAACCTTGATGGGCTTTTATGGCAAATGAAATGCCTACCAACTCGGCGGTGTGAGCATCAATGGCGGTCGTTTCTGTGTCAAAACAAAAACTTTTTTCCTTGCTAAGTTCTGCAACAAGTGCTTTGATGGCTACCTCATCATCTACCAGCAAATAATCATGTTTAATGGTGTGGATAGATTGCTTTTCCACTTCTTGAAAACTTTCCAATTCATCACTACTCAAATCACTGAATAAATCTTGCTGATCAGCTGCCTGCGACTGCTTTTGGGCATCCTGAAACATCCGCCGGGCAAAGGTTTTAAACTCCAGCTCTTCAAATAGCTCCTGAAGTTTTTCCATATCAGGGCTTTCTATCTTCAGCTTTTCGGGATCAAAATCAATCGGCACATCAAGAATAATGGTGGCCAACTGTTTCGATTGCAAAGCCTGCTCAGAAAATGTTTCGAGATTTTCTTTTTGTTTGCCTTTGAGTTCGTGGGTACTTTCAAGTAGTTTTTCAACAGAGCCATAAGTGCTGATAAGCTTGGCGGCGGTTTTTTCGCCAATTCCTGGCACACCAGGAATATTATCCGAGGCATCGCCCCATAATCCCAGAATATCGATTAGCTGCTCGGGTGTGGCAATGCTGTAGCGTTCGCAAATTTCGGCAACGCCCCAAATTTGTGCTTTCTCGCCCGCTTTGGCCGGCTTATACATTTTAATGTTCTCCGACACCAACTGCCCAAAATCCTTGTCAGGCGTCATCATATAGGTGAATAAACCATGTTTTTCGGCCCTTTTGGCCAGCGTACCGATAATATCATCCGCCTCATAGCCATCCATAATTAATATAGGAATGCGAAAAGCTTTAATCAGTTCCTTTATATAAGGCAACGAAGCAGCCAAATCGTCGGGCATTTTTTCGCGATTGGCTTTGTAATCAGGAAAGTCGATATGCCTTTGTGTGGGCGCAAAGCTATCGAAAGCTACGCCAATGTAATCGGGCTGCTCGTTCTTAAGCACTTCATATAAGGTATTTGCAAAGCCCAGAATAGCTGAAGTATTTAATCCTTTGGAATTGATGCGCGGATTTTTATTCAGCGCAAAAAACGCTCTATATATCAAAGCCATAGCATCGAGAAGAAATAATTTTTTACGTTGTTCGGCCATTTACTTTTTCGTTTTTAACGTTATTTTAATGCATTTTGCCCCCCAGAAAGGCGGCTGGTAAAATTACAATAATTTGGAAGCAGGGCCTCTTCAATCCTATCACTTTTGATTTTATTCATTGATTTACAACACGATATAAACGACACCACCTTCCTTTGAGGGCTTTTATCAGGTGCACAAAAAATCAGTTATAAAAATCTTTAATTACTGTAAATCAATTTTTTAAAGAATTTTGTTGTTTTTTTTTCTTTTTATCACTTACCTTTGCACCCTGTTTAACTAAAAACATTAGAGTTATGTCAGAAATTAAAGACAAAATCGTATCAATTATCATCGATAAGCTGGGCGTAGAAGCAGCAGAAGTTACTAACGAAGCCAGCTTCACTAACGACCTGGGTGCTGATTCACTCGACACTGTTGAGTTGATTATGGAATTCGAAAAAGAATTCAACTTAGCAATTCCTGATGATCAAGCCGAGAAAATTGGTACAGTAGGTGATGCCGTAAAATACATTGAAGAAAACAAAGCCTAAAACCTCAAATTTATGGAGCTAAAACGCGTAGTAGTTACAGGTTTGGGTGCTATTACACCTATTGGCAAAACTGTTCCAGAATACTGGACTAGCTTGCAAAATGGTGTTAATGGTGCTGCCGATATTACCCGCTTTGATCACTCCAGGTTTAAGACCCACTTTGCCTGCGAAGTAAAGGACTACGATTGGAAGAACTATTTTGACCGTAAAGAAGTGCGCAAATATGATTTATTTGCGCAGTTCGGTTTAATAGCAGCCGACGAAGCCATTGCTGATTCAGGGATGAATTCAGAAAACACAGACCTTGATGAGGTTGGTGTTATCTGGTCGTCAGGCATCGGGGGGCTTGCTACTTTCTTCGATGAAGTGGTAGCCTTTGCCAAAGGAGACGGCACACCGCGGTTCAACCCGTTTTTCATTCCAAAGATGATTGCCGACATCACAGCCGGTCATATTTCTATTAAGTACGGATTCCGTGGCCCTAATTTTGCAACCGTTTCTGCCTGTGCCTCTTCGGCCAATGCCCTAATTGATGCATATAATTACATCAGATTGGGACAAGCCGTAGCTATTGTAGCAGGCGGTAGCGAAGCTGCAGTAAATGAGTCGGGCGTTGGTGGTTTTAATGCCATGCACGCCATATCAACCCGCAACGACGATCCAACAACAGCTTCACGGCCTTTTGATAAAGATCGCGATGGCTTTGTAATAGGTGAAGGCGGTGGCGGATTGATGCTCGAAGAACTGGAGCACGCCAAAAAACGTGGCGCAAAGATCTATGCCGAATTTGTCGGCGGTGGCCTTTCAGGCGATGCCAATCACATGACATCACCACATCCAGAAGGCTTAGGCGCTATGCTAAGTATGAAACGCGCATTGAAAGATGCCGGATTGAAACCCGAGGATATTGACCATGTCAATACCCACGGTACTTCTACACCTTTGGGTGATATTTCAGAACCTAAAGCGATTGTTAGTCTTTTTGGTGATCATGCCTACAAATTGAGTATCAACTCAACAAAATCAATGACAGGACATCTGCTTGGTGGTGCCGGAGTTATCGAAGCTATCGCAACGATATTGGCCGTGCAAAACGACCTTGTACCGCCTACCATCAACCACTTTACTGATGACCCTGCTATTGATAATAAGCTTGATTTCACCTTTGGTGAAGCACGCAAAAGAACCATTAATGCTGCGTTAAGCAACACTTTTGGCTTTGGCGGTCACAATGCTTCCATGATTTTAAAAAAATATGTTCCGTAAATAGTGCATTTTGTTACTTACAGATACTGTTAAGGCACTCTTTTCTTCGGATAAAGAATTATCGCAATCCCTAAAAAATATTTTCGGGTTTTATCCCGGGAATATTTTTTTGTATCAGCTTGCCTTCAAGCATAAATCAGCAGCTGATGAAGTTATCAATGGCTACAAACTGAGTAATGAAAGGCTCGAATACCTCGGCGATGCCATTTTGGGTGCTGTAGTGGCTGATTTTCTTTTCAAAAAATTTCCATACAAAAACGAAGGCTTCCTCACCGAGATGCGCTCCAAAATTGTGAGCCGCGCCTCGCTCAATAAGCTATCTCAAAAGCTGGGACTGGATAAACTTGTGAATTTTTCGACCGATGGCCGGGCTAAGTTTCGATCAGTAAATGGCGATGCCTTCGAGGCGTTTATTGGTGCACTCTACTTGGATAAAGGTTTTACTTTTACAACCAAAATAATCATTAGCCGGATTATTGAAATGCATATTGATGTGGAAACGCTGGAAAAAGTGGACGTAAACTTCAAAAGCAAGCTCATTGAGTGGGTGCAAAAAGAAAAGCGCGAAATCAACTTCAATATGAAAGCAGAAGTGGGCGAAGGCTACGATAAGATGTATCTTGTAGAAGTTATAATTGATGAGGAAACTTACGGATCTGCCAAAGATTTTTCGATAAAAGGGGCTGAACAACTGGCTGCAGAAAGAACCTGGAACGACTTGCTCAAAAGTGGACTGGCAAGCCAAACAGCATAAAAAACCCTTTCAAGTATTCATTTTACGTCAATTTTAAGTACACCAACTGTCAATTTTAAGTTTTTTGACTGGCTACACGATGCAATTCTGCTAACTTTGTAGCAAATCATTGTCTATGTGTCCTCGCAAAAACACCCTCAAACCAGTCCCCTTTATTGACGTTAATATTATTGGAATTACTACTACCATGCCGGATTATAAGCTGGCCTGGAATATCAATACCAAATTGGGTATCAAATTGGTAAAGCTAAAAGATATTTTGCCAGCCGGGCTGAATGGAGAATTTGCTTACGCCTTTTACTTGTATGACGATGGCGAAAATAGTAATATCTACAACCTAGTTTCTATTAACGACAAGGGTGCCAAATGGTTAAAACTTCCGATGACAACGGACTATATGCTGATTATTAGAAACAGTATCCACGATGAAAAACTTAACGACATTTTAAAGACAATCCGCAAAACCGAACAGCTCGTTCATGCCTTTCTGATTGAACAGGAAGGCATCAAAGGCATTGATCCGCTGCTCGAACAAATTGAGCTGCACGAGATGGAAATGATGAAAAATACCAACAAACGGCTAGCACGCAAATAAGCTGACTATTGAAATAAATACCTAAAAACATGAAAACTAAGATAGTAGCCACCATTGGGCCTGCCTCCTCCGATTATAAAACCCTCAAAAGCATGGCAGCTTCCGGAATGGATGTTTGCCGCCTAAACTTCTCGCACGGTCAATATGCTGATCATCAGCAAGTGATAAATAATGTCAACCTTTTAAATAAAGAAACAGGCACTTATATTGCGCTATTAGCTGACTTGCAGGGACCAAAAATCCGACTTGGCGACTTTGAAGAAGAATCGGTAGAATTAAATGCCGGTGAACGGATTTACTTTGTTTGTGAAGAAGTTTTGGGCAACAAAAAACGCATCGGCATACGCTATGATTCCTTTGCCCATGATGTGAAACCTGGCGACCAGGTGCTGGTTGACGATGGCAAGATTGCCCTAAAAGTAATTGAAAGCGATGGGAAAAACAGCGTTTTACTCGAAGCACAAAGCTATGCGCGCCTACTTCCACGCAAAGGCGTGAACCTGCCAGATACTAAAATCAGTCTGCCTTCGCTTACAGAAAAAGACCTCCACGACTTACAATTTATGCTTGATCAGGGTGTACAATGGATCGCCCTTTCATTTGTGCGTTCAGCCAACGATATCAACAGCTTGCGCGAAATTATTGATGCCCATCCTGCCAAAGACAAACCTGGCATTATCGCCAAAATAGAGAAACCGCAAGCATTAAACGAAATAAAAGCTATAATTGATGCTGCCGACGGTATTATGATTGCGCGAGGAGATTTAGGTGTGGAGATACCCATGGAACAGGTGCCCATGATTCAGAAAAAAATTACAAGACTTTGCCAGCAAAAAGGCAAGCCCGTGATTGTTGCTACCCAAATGATGGAGGCTATGATTACTTCAATACGGCCCACGCGCGCCGAAGTGAGCGATGTGGCCAATTCCGTGCTCGACGGTGCCGACGCTTTGATGCTAAGTGGTGAGACTTCTGTGGGAAATTATCCGATTGAAACCGTGCAAACGATGCAGCAAATCATCAATCAGATAGAAGATTATGATGGCATCTATTATCGCCATACCAAACCTGAGAATATCGATAACCCACGTTTTGTAAGCGATAGCGTGCTTTTTGCCGCCAGTAATATGGCACAAAGCACTGTTGCCAAAGCTATTATTGTGGTTACGCATTCGGGCTACTCGGCCACCCAGCTTGCCGGCCATAGGCCTAAGGCAAAGCTATTTGTGTTTTCGGGAAGCGATTTTATCCTCAAAAAGATAAACCTGCTTTGGGGTGTAAACGGTTTTTATGACCACAGTTTGGAAGATGCAGAAAAACTTATTGAACACCTGAATAAAAAACTGAAAACTGCCGATCTGCTAAAATCTGGCGATGAGGTAATTCACGTGCTGAGCACGCCAGTTTGGAGCAACGGACACAGCAATACTGTAAGGTTGGGAAGCGTAGAGTAAACTTATTCTGCTGAAGCTAACTGTCCCCAAAAACCAGCACCTTTGCTTACTTCAATATCATTATTTACAGCAACCTGACATGACAGACGTAATCCCTGCTGCAACTGGTGTGGCGGAATGCTCAGTCGGATTTTTTCAATAGAATTTATTGGCAACACCTTTCCTTCAATTTTAACTGCGCAGGTGCCACAAGTGCCCAACCCAAAACAATTGAGATAGCGCGCGTTGCCATTGTGGGGGCTCATGTCGTTTTTTATCAATACCTCACGCAAATTGGCGCCTGCTTCGCAATGAAGTGTTTTCCCGTTAATTTTGATTTGTAGCATAATTGGTTTCTAACACAACAAAACAAAGCCGGAGCTAAAAGGTTTTAGCAGGGCAAGGTTTTAGTTAGATAAGCTGCACAATTTCCTTAATACTAAAAGCCTAGTCTTCTTTTTGGAAAAAACTGTCCAGCTTATTCTTCACGGAAAACAATTGATAAAGCTGTTTAAGCAGTTCAAAAAAAAATCCGGGTTAAGTTTTTTAACCCGGATTTGTATATTAATGGTCGTTACAAGCTGTGCATTGCCATAAATCAGTAATAAGTGCCCCAATTTATTTTATCATGCGCATCATATCCAATTCTTTATCGCTGAGGTGACGCCAACGTCCACGGGGCAAATTTACTTTTGTGAGACTGGCAAATACTACGCGATCAAGTTTAACCACTTCATAGCCCAGACTTTCAAAGATGCGTCTTACAATCCTATTTTTACCAGAATGTATCTCAACACCAACTTCTTTTTTAGAATCTTCATCGGCTACCCACGAAATACCATCCACTTTCACAGGGCCGTCTTCCAGCTCGATGCCGCCAGCAATGGTAATCATATCGTTTTTGGTAAGCGCTTTGTCAAGGGTTACATGGTAGAGTTTTTTAACGCCGTGGCGCGGATGGGTAAGCTTTTTAGCCATCTCGCCATCGTTGGTCAACAGCAATAAACCCAGTGTGTTGCGGTCCAGACGACCTACAGGATAAATACGCTCGTCGCAGGCATTGGCAACCAATTCCATCACGGTACGCCGTTTTTGCGGGTCATCTGAAGTGGTAATAAAACCTTTAGGTTTATTGAGTAACACATAGCGCAATGTTTCGCGTTTTAGGGTTTGTCCACCGTAATTAATTTTGTCCTTACGGTTTACTTTAGTTCCTAACTGAGTAACTATCTCACCATTCACAGTTACTACGCCGGCTTCAATCAATTTATCCGCTTCACGGCGTGAGCACACACCCGAATCGGCTAAGTATTTATTAAGCCTGATCATCCCGTCGCTGGTTCTTTCAGCGGCTTGCTGATTGGCTGATTTACCTCTGTAATTGCGGTGTCTTTCTTCTTTTTCTGGATAAGAAGACCTATCTGAATAAGGTTTTTTAGCTGTGCCAGAGCGATATCCTGAATCGGATTGTTGTCTGCCGTCGCGTTTTATAAACAGCTTTTTCGGATTACTTGATCCACCTTCACGACTTTCGCGTGGCGGATAGCTCTTTCTTTCTCCTCCAGCTGCATCATCACGGCGTGGCTTAAAAGGTCTGTCACTTCCTGCGTTATCATCGCGGCGGCGTGAGCTATAAGGTCTTTCCGATCTTGATCCACCTTCACGACTCTCACGAGGCGGATAACTCTTTCTTTCTCCTCCAGAAGCGTCATCACGGCGTGGTTTATAAGGTCTGTCACTTCCTCCGGCGTCATCACGACGGCGCGAACTGTAAGGCCTGTCACTTCCCGTGGCGTCATCACGACGGCGTGGCGTAAAAGGTTTTTTATCATCCCCATACGCGTCATCGCGACGGCGGGAACTATAAGGTCTTTCGCTGCCCGAGTCGAAGCGTTTGCCGCTTTCTGCTCTGCGAAACGGAGGTTTATCTCCGGCACTCTTAAAAGGCTTCTTAGCGGCATCCTGTCCTTTTTCGAACGTATCTTTTTGGATGCGAGGCCGTTTGCCTGACTGATCTTTTT
Source organism: uncultured Lentimicrobiaceae bacterium (assembly GCA_964578915.1). Classification (GTDB taxonomy): domain Bacteria; phylum Bacteroidota; class Bacteroidia; order Bacteroidales; family F082; genus UBA5536. The sequence continues at coordinate 5,411 of CAZOEV010000002.1, read as the reverse complement.
GATTCATTTCCAGTATTTTTGGGCGGCAAAGATAGTTTGAATTTACGACATAACAAGCTGTTATCATGTGTATAAAATAGCGCTGATTTTTCAAATTGTCCTGAGCTTTGTCTATACCCAACTATCGGGCATAAAAAGTATTTTTGAGCTGAAATTTGCTTTAACTGTTTTACTGTTGTAAATTAGAGGGCTAATTCAAATTCAGTTACGTTAAAACAACCTAAACCTGTATTATGAAAGAACCTGAATTTATCACGATCGGCGCTTACACCTATTCGCGGGCACTGCTTATCAAAGTGCGGCTCGAAACTGCTGGAATTCCCTGCTTATTGGGCGAAGGCGGCGCTGCTAGCGAAGTAGTATTGCGTATCAATGAGTCGGACCTGTCCGAAGCACGCCAAATTGTTGATGAAATGGCCGAAGCATCCGGTTCAGAAAAGGAGGCTACCATAAAACTTCTGCGCAGCGTAAGGCGCATCCTTGTGCCTGTTGATTTTTCGGAGGAGAGCGAAAAAGCAGCACGCTATGCCCTGATGCTAGCTTCTTATATGAAAGCCGATATCCGGCTGATGCATGCCTGGTTTCCAGTACCTGCTGAGCATTTTGCCTGGGGAGAAATGTATGCCATGCAGTCGGATATTGAAGCCCAAATGCAAGCTGCCGAAGCCGAGGCTAACGAACAACTTGGTTTTATGCAGGATAGGCTCAAACTGCAAATCAAACAGCAAAAAATACGCGGCGTTGATGTAGATTACGACTTGCTGCGCGGCAATCCTTCTGATGCCATTTCTGCTGTAGCGCATCATTATAAGCCCGGCCTTATCGTGATGGGAACCAAAGGACGCAACCGTATTCAGCGTGGTTTTTTTGGAAGTACTACCCAGCGTGCCATCTCAAAAGGAAAAATTCCAGTGTTGGCTATTCCGGCTAATTATGCTGAAAAAGTTCTTGATAAAACGCAGCGACTGTTATATGTAACCAATTTTGACCATACAGATTTCGATAGCCTGAGCCGGCTGATGGCTTTTGTGCGACCTTTCAACACCAAGATATACTGTTTGCATATCAACAAACAGGCTAGCAATGTGGTGGACGAAACGCGGATGCGCAGTATGCGTCGTTATTTTAATGAGCAATATCAACGCTTCGATATTGAGTGTGGCTTGCTGCAAAGCGAGGATGCGCTAGAAGGTATCGAAACTTTTATTGAAACAAATAATATTGATGTGCTGGCCATTACCGCGCGCAAACAAAATCTGCTGGAGCAGCTTTTTGATCCTAGCCTGAGCCGAAAACTGTTGTACCGTTCAAGTATTCCACTTTTGATTTTTGGAGGTGTTTCCTGAATTTCACTTATTTGTTTCCGTCGAGCCGTAGCATAATCCTAAAAACTGTGCCTTCATTTAGTACCGATGATTTCACAAAAATTTTGCCTTTGTGATAATCTTTGATAATGCGCTTAGCCAGCGAAAGACCTAAGCCCCAGCCTCTTTTTTTGCTAGTATATCCAGGATTAAACACGGTTGAAAAGGAAGATTTTGACATGCCTTTTCCGGTATCAGACAGGTCGATAATCAGGTGTTTTTCTTCTGTAAATAGTTGGATATTAATCTCGCCTTTTCCATTCATGGCATCAATGGCATTTTTACATAAATTCTCTATCACCCAGCGAAATAGTGAGGCATTGAGCGGCAGGATAATGGGTTCTGATGGTGCTTCCAATTTATACGCAATTTTTCGGGAGGTGCGCAGCCGCAGATAATCAATGGTTTCTTCTAGGATTTCGGTTATATTGGCTGGCTCCAGCACCGGTGTGCTACCAATACGCGAAAAGCGTTCGGTGATGGTTTCGAGGCGTTGCACATCTTTTTCCATTTCTTCCACACCCTGAATAGGCGTTGGGTTCATCTTGAGCAACTCAATCCAGGCCATCAGCGAGGAAAGTGGTGTACCAATTTGATGCGCGGTTTCTTTGGCCATGCCAGCCCAAACCTGATTTTGCTCCGAGCGTCGAGCATAGCTGAAAAGCAGGTAAGCCATCAGTAAAAACAGGGCAATGATGGAAATTTGCAGCAAAGGGAAAAACTTCATCTGGAGCAGTAAATCCGAGCTGCGGTAAAAGATATACGTCTTGCCAATATTGGAAAATTCAATAATTATCGGATTATTTTCGGAAGCCATATCGGCCAGCTGGGCTTGCATAAAACTGCTGTCGCCGGTTCGTTCCAAGTCCAGGTTTCCAAATTGTAGGATATTTGTTTTGCTGTTGTCGGTAATTATCACCGGAACACTCACTGCATTAAGGGCTACTTCATCAAAAAACGAACTGACCAAATCGTCGAGAACTGTTTTTAATTCTGTAAAAATCAGGGATTCCTTATAATAAACCCATAGCCGTTTTTGGGCTCCAAGTTCAATGGGAATTGGCTCGTAAATGGTGTATTCGGCCAATAATTCATCGGTCAGGCTATCGGCATTTTGCTGATGGACCGGAAGATTGGCATTCAGTTGTATATGCCGGTTTTCGTCAGCTATAATAACAGGAATGCTGGTATTATTGGAAATTATTTCAAGATAGAAACTCAGGTTTTCATCCGGATCTGGTTTCAGTAGTTTGCGGTAAGCCGAAGCAAAAAGCTCAATGCGTTTGCGTTCCTGTTCGCGCACCGCGCTAAAAAACTCCTCTGTTACACGCATCAGTCCGGCGCGGCGCTGCACCGATTCGGCCCACACACGAATTTGATTGCGCTCCTGCATGGCAAAGCGGTTCACCAATAAATTGGTGTAATATATTGATGCAGTGATAATTATCAACGCAATCACCGAAAGGATAATTTTCCAACGCTTTTTTCGGGTGTAAAGATTCACATGCAGAAGTATTGTGGCCTGAAGCCTGTATTATTCCATGCTGTTTTATGCAGTCATAAAGCTTAACGCTCAATGAAGTGTAAAAGTATAAAATTTGAGCTGATGTTGCGGGACTTAATTTTAAACCAGTTCCTTAGCTGTCCATTTGCCTCGCGAAAACTGCAGCACATCGCGGTAGTCGGCATTTTTTAAAGCAGTGATGGCCGTATCAAAATGCAATTGCAATTCGCTGGCGTGATGGGCGTCGGAGCTAATGATAACAGGGATTTCAAGCTGTTTCATCTCTTCCAGAATCCAGTTGGAGGGAAACAGGCTTTTTGATCGTTTTTTGTAGATGCCGCGGGTATTTACTTCGGCGATCACCCCTTTTTCCTTGATAAGTTGCAAGGTTTCGCGGACCAAATCTCTGTACCATTTTTCCGATTCCTGAAAATAACGGTTGCTGTTGTGCATCTTTATCTTGTCGAAATGACCAATGATATCAAAGCTTTCTTGCTCCAGCATTTGGTTGGTTTGGGTGTAAAAAGCAGCAACCGCAGCGCGGATATCCCCACCAAAAAACTGTTGAAGTCCTTCGTCAAAAATTTCCTGTCGCGGACCATCAATAAACCATTAATTCTCTGGATTATCCTTGCCTACCAGATGCACCGATCCAATGCTGTAATCTAAGCCATAAGTGGCGTAGCGCGATTGAAAATCTTCCATCAGTCCGGGAATAAAATCGATTTCCAGACTTAGGTAAAGCTTAATCTGGTCGGTGTAAAGCTGCTGCAAACGTTTTACTTCAGCTAGATATTGAGCCGTTTTCCCGGGTTTTATCGCGAAATGATTTTCAAAGGGAACAGCCGCATGATCAGACATGCCAAGGGTGTGCAAACCTTGTTCAATGGCGGCTTTCACCATTTCCTCCATTGTAGATTTTCCATCAGAAAAAAGGCTGTGCGTATGTAGATTTTGTCCGATCATACTGCTTATTTTTTATCCGTTTCAACTAGTTTGTAAACCTTGTCGCCCCTGCGAACGAGCTCATCCACAGCGATTGAACACAGCTCGCCTTTCACGGTTTTTGATACAGATTTTAGTTCCACCCGAATTTCTTTTGCTAAGCCTTCGTAAACGCCGGTGGTAGGGCCAATAATCAGAAATTGATCGCCGCTTTCGAGCTGTTGGGTCTCCAATTTTATTTCGACCACACCTATTTTAGTAAAATAATTACTTACCAAACCTACATACACTTTGCGCTGAGTGGCCTGCGAACCGTAATCTTCAGTCCATTCTCCGGTTTTGCGACCCAGATAATAGCCATCCCAAAATCCGCGGTTGTAAACGCTTGCCAGCCGCTCATTCCAGGCGGCCACTTTCTCTTGATCAAAGTTGCCCTGTTGCACCGCTTCCACGGCTTCGTGATACACTTGTGTAACCACTTTCACATATTCAGGGGAGCGGCCACGACCTTCAATTTTCAGCACTTCCACGCCGGCAGCCAGCAGTTTATCCAGAAATGGCAGGGTGTTCAAGTCCTTGGGCGACATGATGTATTCGTTGTCGATTTCCATTTCCAGCTCGCTTTCTTTGTCCTTCACATTGTATCCCCGGCGGCAGGGTTGCAGGCAGGCGCCGCGATTGGCCGAGGAGTTGAGTAAATCAAGGCTAAGGTAGCATTTGCCTGAAACAGCCATACACAAAGCGCCATGCACAAACACCTCAATGCGAATCAGCTCGCCCGAAGGACCGGTGATTTTTTCTTCTTTGATTTTTTGTGTGATGGCTTTCACTTGGTCGAGATTGAGCTCGCGGGCGGTTACCATCACATCAGCAAACTGTGCATAATAGCGCACGGCCTCGGTATTGGTAATATTAGATTGTGTAGAAATATGCACCTCAACACCTTGTTTTACAGCATACTGGATCACGGCCTGATCGGCAGCAATAATCGCTGTGATGCCATTTTCTTTTACCGAATCAATAAGTGTGCGCATTTGAGGCAGCTCTTCGTCAAAAATTACGGTATTGATGGTTACGTAAGTTTTTACTTGTTTTTCGCGGCAGGTATCGGCGATAGTTTTGAGGTCATCGAGGCTGAAGTTTTTGGACGATTTCGAGCGCATATTGAGTGCGCCAATACCAAAATAAACGGCTCCGGCACCAGCCTGAATGGCCGCCATCAGCGACTCGAACGAGCCCACCGGCGCCATAATTTCTATTGTAGGAAAAGGCGTAGATATCATGGGGCAAAAGTACGATTATGCGGGTAATAGATGAAAGCGGTGGATATTTTAACAGCCGTGAAATTTTTGTGTTGCTCGGATAGTGCTTTTGAGGTTCTTTTATTTAAATTAAGGCATGGTAGATCAGTTGGTTTTATAAGAAATACTGTTTACTTTTATCCCATTAATAAAAAGTGATGCTGCTGCTGGACTTGAGAAAAGAAGAAAAAGTTTCCCGCAGATAACGCAGATTAACGCAGAAAAAGAATCAGCGGAAATTAGCGAGATCTGCGGGAGAAAAAAAAAGAAAAAGTTTCCCGCAGATAACGCGGATAA
>CAZOEV010000001.1:0-21634 GCA_964578915.1 uncultured Lentimicrobiaceae bacterium | reverse complement strand
CATGGCATCGTTGCCGTTAAAATACATGGCTTTGTTAACATCATATACTGGACACAAAAAAGTATCAGCCTTTGCTTGTAAAGCAGGATCAACCATAATTTCATTGCCTGTTCCGTTTGGATCTCTTTTGTCTAAAACTACAACAAAAGTTGATTTGGGTTCGATATTCCCACCCAGTTGTATTGCGTTGGGTGTTGTGCCACCGTTTGAATACCTTACCAACTGATATCCACCCAGATCGATGGCATTATTCGTGGGGTTATAAAGCTCAATAGCTTTGTTGTTTCCCGAACCTTCTACGTATTCGGAAATAAATAGGTTAGAGCAGTCTTGTGCCTGAAGGCTAACTGCGAAAATCATAACTGCAAAATAGAGTAAATTTTTCTTCATATCAAAAAATGTTTAAGGGTTAACAATTTCTATTTCTGTTGCAAAATTAACAACTCTTTACGAGAATTAGCTGTAAAAGTACAACAAGCTTTGCAATTTTAGCAAAAGTTTTACTAAGATGTGCCCATTTGTTGACTTAAAAGGCAAAAAAAAATGTCGGCCAGTCTTTATGCAAAAGACATGGCCGACAAGCGGTATAAAGATAGTATGTAATAGTTTCCTGCTCAAATATTGCTCAAACAGGGGTAGTTAAATTGTTATGTATGACCGATTCCTATTTATTAACCAATAAATTTCAGAAACTCTTCTCTAACTTTAGGATCATTTTTAAATGCACCGCAGTATTCTGAAGTAATCGTTGTGCTGGAATCATCCTGTATTCCACGTGAAGCTACACACAAATGTTTTGCGTCGATTACGATAGCCACATCTTCTGTTTTTAGAACCTTTTTTAGTTCTTCGGCAATTTGCACGGTCAAGCGTTCCTGCACTTGTGGGCGGCGGGCGAAATAATCAACAATACGGTTGATTTTCGACAAACCGATAACCGTGCCGCTGGAAATATATGCTACGTGCGCCCTGCCAAAAATGGGTAAAAAATGATGCTCGCAGGTAGTTTTTAGGGTGATGTCTTTTTCTACCAACATTTGGCCGTAGCGAAATTTGTTGTCGAACACTGACATCTTTGGTTTATTGACCGGATTGAGGCCGTGAAAAATTTCTTTCACAAACATTTTGGCTACCCGATGCGGTGTGCCACGCAAGCTATCATCCGTCAGATCGAGCCCAAGTGTTTGCATAATTTGCTCAAAATGAGCTTCTATATTGGCTATTTTATTCTCGTCAGAAATTAAAAAAGCATCTGGCCGCATCGGTGTTTCAATGCTGGTAAAGCTATGATCATCGCCCATTTGCTCCGCTTCGTGTTGATGAATATGAGGATGCGATTTTCCGTTTCCATTCCCATTTGAGGTATGTATTCCGTTTCCGTTGTGCGATTTAAAATTTCTAAGTGCTGTTATGTTGCCGTCTAATTTCATGATAATTTGATTTATTTATCATGTAAACAACGAAAAGGGACAAAATGTTTAATGTTTTTACAAAAAACTTAAACAAAAGTATTTCTATTCAACATAAGAAGCAGTAAAAGAGCTATTTAAAAGCTTTCTTGTTCATTAATCTTGCGTAGTAGCTCAAGAGCAGGAAGTACATTAGGAATATTTTTAAACTGAAGAATAAGCTTATTAGCAGTTTCTTTCATGCGGCAGCTGGTGGGATTGGCTTGCACAAATTTAAGGATTGAAGAAAAATCTTTGGATTGAAAATAAGCAGATTCTTGGTCTGAGACAAAATAGGCGGTGAGCATTTTATTGCGCAAAACTAATTTTTCGAAGCCCATATCGCGTGCCAACCACCTCAAGCGAACTGTATTGAACAGTGCGTTTGCCTGTTTTGGAATAGGGCCAAAGCGGTCGATAAGTTTTTCGGCAAAGGCTTCCAGTTTTTCCTCATCGGGAATATTATCCAGCTCTGAATACAGCTTGATGCGTTCGGCAGAAGCGTTGATATATTCTGCCGGAAGCAGTATTTCAAGGTCAGATTCAAAAACGCATTCGCGGACGAATTTTTTCGGCTTATCGCTGGTAAAAATGTCCTTAAATTCCGTTTCTTTCAGTTCCATAATGGCTTCATCAAGGATTTTATGGAAGGTTTCGAAGCCAATATCGTTGATAAATCCACTTTGCTCGCCACCCAAAAGGTTGCCGGCACCTCGGATATCCAAATCGCGCAGGGAAATATTGAAACCACTTCCCAGGTCAGCAAATTCTTCGATAGCTCGCAGGCGTTTTTGCGATTCGCTGCTCAAAGCTGCCATTGGCGGAGCTAAAAGGTAGCAAAAAGCTTTTTTATTTGACCGGCCAACACGACCGCGCAACTGGTGCAAATCGCTTAGGCCATAATGATGGGCTTCGTTTATTATAATGGTGTTGGCATTTGAAATGTCCAATCCCGATTCAATAATAGTGGTGGCCAACAGCACATCAAAATCGCCATTGATAAAGGCGAGCATATTTTTCTCCAGTTTATGTCCTTCCATCTGGCCGTGGGCCACACCAATGCGCACACTTGGTACAAAGCGCGAAATCATAGCGTGCACATCCATAATGTTATTTACTCTGTTGTGCACAAAAAACACCTGACCATTGCGCGACAATTCATATTGAATGGCATCTCGGATCAATTCTTCATTAAACGACCTTATTTCGGTTTGCACCGGATAACGATTTGGCGGCGCAGTATTGATAATGCTGAGGTCGCGCGCGCCCATCATCGAAAACTGTAAAGTACGTGGAATTGGCGTGGCAGTAAGCGTGAGCGTATCCACATTGGCTTTTATTTGTTTGAGTTTTTCTTTGGCCGATACGCCAAATTTCTGCTCTTCATCAACCACCAGAAGGCCAAGATCTTTAAACTTAACATCCTTACTTATAAGGCGATGTGTGCCAATAAGGATATCAATGCGGCCTGCCTCCAGCTTTTTCAGGGTTTCTTTTTGTTCTTTGGGGCTTTTAAAGCGGTTGATGTAGTCGATGTCAACCGGAAAACCTTTCAGGCGTTCCGAAAAAGTTTTGAAATGTTGCAAGGCGAGAATGGTCGTCGGCACCAAAATGGCTACTTGTTTGGAGTCCGTTGCGGCTTTGAAAGCAGCTCTGATGGCAATTTCGGTCTTACCAAAACCCACATCACCGCATACCAGCCTGTCCATTGGCGCGCTCGATTCCATATCGTTTTTCACGTCGATGGTGGCTTTGAGCTGATCGGGCGTGTCTTCGTAAATAAATGAAGCTTCGAGTTCGTTTTGCAAATAAGTATCAGGCATAAACTGGAAACCTTGGCTAGTTTTTCGTTGAGCGTAAAGCTTAATTAGTTCGCGCGCAATGTCTTTTACCCGTCCTTTTGCCTTGTTTTTCAGCTTGTTCCATACGTTCGAACCCAACTTGCTTAGCGTAGGTTCGGCGCCATCTTTTCCGCTATATTTTGCAATCCGGTGCAGCGAATGGATGCTAACATAAAGCAGATCGCTGTTTTTATAAATCAGCCTGATGGCTTCCTGACGCTTGCCATTGTTGTCAACCATTTCAAGCCCGTCGAAACGGCCAATGCCATGGTCGATATGCGTAACGTAATCTCCAGGTTTCAGTTCGTTAATTTCCTGAATGGTAAGGGCTTCCTTGCTGGAAAAACTTTCGCGCAGGCGAAAACGGTGATAACGTTCAAAAATTTGATGGTCGGTGTAGATGCAGATTTTTTGTTCGTGATCGATATAACCAGCCTGTAAATTGTGATACACAGGGGTGAATTTTGCCCGCGATTCTTCCGGCTGATCGTGCTGAATGTCTTCCAGAATAACATGGATGCGTTCTAACTGCTTGCTGCTTTCCGAGAAGATATAAGTTTGATACCCTTCAGTTTGTTTTTCGCCAAGATGGGAAAGGAAAAGGTCAAAATTTTTGTTGAAAGCAGGCTGAGGACTGGTATGAAAAGCAAGAATTTCGCTGGCTTTTAAGATGCTGGTTTTGCCCCATTCCAGGGTTTGTTGGTTTTGCAGTTGCTGCAGAATCTGATTAGATGTGCTAAATAATTTGTCAGGCGAAGAGATGTCGAGTTCGGCGGCAAGTTCGCCAAAAGCTTCGGTCGCTTTTACAAAGGCGTTATCGATTCGTGCTGCCAAATCTTTGCTTTCGTCTATCCACACGAAAAGATTTTCGGGCAGGTGTTCAAACAAAGATTCGCGGGCCTCTTCGAGCATGCGTTCCTGCATATTTGGTAGCAGCACAATGTGTTTCATGTTCTGCAGAGAACGTTGCGACACGGGATCAAAACTACGGATTGACTCAACTTCATCGCCAAAAAACTCGATACGGTAAGGTTGTTCGTTGGAGAAAGAAAAAACATCCACAATGCCGCCGCGGATAGCAAACTGGCCGGGCTCAATCACAAAATCAACACGTTCAAAGTTGTAGGTGGCCAGCAAATCAGTTAAAAAATCCAATGAAACCTGCTCGCCTTGCCTCATTTTGAAGCTATTTTTGGAGAGCATCTTTTTTGTAAAAACTTTTTCGCAGATAGCTTCAGGATAACTCACAACGAGGGTTTTGCGCACGTTTACCGAAACCCGACTTAGCACTTCGGTGCGCGAAAGAATGTAGTTGTTGTCGGCTTTTTCTGGCTCGTAGGGTCGCTTGTAAGAAGTGGGATAAAAAAGCACTTGCTTCTTATGTAGCTCTTTTTCGCGGTCGTGCAGTAAGTTTTCGAGGTCGTTGTAAAAGTAGGCTGCCGATTCTTTATCTGCGCAGATAGCTAAATGAAAACCACTGCTTTCGGCGGCAGTCGCCTGCATTAAAACTGATTTAGAAGAACCAGTTAAACCGCTTAATAACAAATGCTTGTGTTGCTTTAATAAGTCGACAAGCTTTGCCGTCTGTTTTTCGTTTACCAATGAAATACCCTGTGGTGAAGTCAAAATTAATTTTTTGCAAAAATACGGAGGTTCTGCAAATAACAGCTGAGGATGTGCTTTTTGATTTTAGTTCGACATGAATAGTGCTGTTTTGAAATTACTTTTAGGGCTTTTTTGTATAAATGTAGCTGTTTATAAAGCGAGAAGTTTGATGCTAAAAGCCTTGTGTTTTTTGTCTTGCAAAGATAATTGAAGCTGTATTTAGGAGAAGCGGTTTCGAGCTTTTGAAATTATTTTCTCCTCCAATTCACCGAGAAACGTATTTTTGCGCCTTAAAATAATTTAGAATGATTCTACATAATAAAATCGATAAAATACTACTCAAAGAAAAGTTGGAAGCGGAAGATTTTAAGCGAATTACGCTGTCGTTTTACAATTTTGTTGCCATAGAAAATCCGCAAGCCTATCGCGACGAGCTGTATCAAGGGCTAAATAAATTGCAGGTTTTCGGACGGATCTATGTTGCTTCGGAAGGTATTAATGCGCAAATTAGTGTGCCTGAATTTGAATATGATCGTTTTGTGCATTTTATTCAAGCGCATCCTTTTACCAAAAAGGTGCTGCTCAACCGCGCGATAGAAGACAATGGGAAATCGTTTTATAAGCTAAAAATATTGGTGAAATACAAGGTTTTGTCTGATGGGCTGGATAACAGCACTTTTGATATTTATAATGTGGCACAGCATCTGGACGCGAAAACCTACAATAAAAAGCTTTTGGAGCCAGGCACTGTAGTTATTGACTTGCGGAATCATTACGAACATGAAGTTGGGCATTTTGAAGGCGCCATTTTGCCTGATGTGGATACTTATAAAGAATCGGTTCCGGTGATTATGGACATGCTTAAAGAGAAGCAGCCGGAAAATATTATGCTTTATTGCACCGGTGGAATTCGCTGCGAAAAATTTTCGGCTTATTTACGTCATCAGGGCTTTGAAAATATTTTTCAGCTCAAAGGTGGCGTGATTAATTACACGCATCAAATCAAAACCTTAAAACTGGAAAGCAAGTTTATAGGCAAGAATTTTGTTTTTGATGACCGAATGGGAGAACGTGTTACAAATGAGGTTATTGCAAAATGTCATCAATGTGATGAGCCAGCCGATTCGCATGTAAATTGTGCCAACAACGCCTGCCATTTGCTTTTTATTCAATGTGAAGCTTGTGCGCAAAAGTTTGATAAATGTTGTTGCGCTGATTGCCAGCAGGTGAATCAGCTTCCCGCCGAGGAGCAAAAGCGAATGCGAAAGGGTAAAATTCATACCAATGCACACCATAAAGGCAGGCTAGGGGCTATTTTAGCTCAAGAAACGAGTGGCGCTTTTTAGCCTCAAATCTTACACTTTTTAACGAATCAGAAATCGTTCTGACAGCGGATTTATGAATTAAAAAATTGCCGTACATTTGTTGGTTCAAATCAGGAATCATTTTTCCTTAATTGGATAATTTTTATGAGCATTATTAGGGTACACGACAAGGAGTTTGATCTGTATATTCCTCAGGATCAGATTGAAAGAGCGATAAAGAAAGTGGCGGATAATATAAACCGGGATATGGCAGGCAAAAACCCCTTATTTTTGGTAGTGTTGAACGGTGCTTTTATGTTTGCTGCAGAATTATTCAAAAGTCTGGAGTTAGAATGTGAGGTTTCTTTTGTGAAATTATCCTCCTATTCCGGTACACAATCCACCAATGTGGTGCGTGAATTAATTGGCCTCGACCAACCTGTCGCAGGAAGAAATATTGTGCTGGTTGAAGATATTGTAGATTCGGGATTGACGCTAAGTTATACCATTGACAAACTGAAAAAACTGGAAGCTAAGTCGGTTACAATTGCTACTATGTTGTTTAAGCCCAAAGCTTTCAGATATAATTACGAAGTAGAATATGTTGGCATAGAAATTCCTAACGATTTTATCATTGGCTACGGATTAGACTACAATGAGCACGCGCGCAACTTGCCTGATATTTATAAAGTTATACCATAACTCTAAAACTTATTTGCATGCTTAATATAGCGTTATTTGGCCCTCCGGGCGCCGGAAAAGGGACACAAAGTAAACTATTGCTCGAAAAGTTTAATCTGACCTATATTTCTACAGGAGATATACTTAGAGAAGAAATTGCCAATAATACACCGCTAGGCAAAGAGGCCAAAGGCATTATAGAGAAAGGTGGTTTAGTACCCGATGATTTGATTGTTCAGATTATTGAAAAGCGGGTAACAATGAATCTCAACTCAGCGGGCATACTCTTCGACGGCTTTCCGCGAACAGTTGTTCAGGCCTATATTTTGGAAGGTTTATTGTCAAAAATGAATACCAGCCTAACTTGCATGTTGAGTCTTGAAGTGCCTCAGGATCAGCTTGTAAGTAGGATGCTTGAAAGGGCTAAAGAAGGTGGCAGAGCCGATGATAAAATGGAGGTTATTAAGGTACGCTTTCAGGAATATGATAATAAAACCAAGCCCGTAATCGACTTCTATAAAGAGAAGAATAAATATTTCCCGATAAACGGCGTTGGCTCGGTGGATTCTATTTTCAATAGCCTGGTGGAAACCATCGAGAGCACAATGAAGCAGGATTTCTTTAATATCGTGCTTTTGGGTAAACCTGGCTCTGGCAAAGGAACACAGGGTGAACTGCTGGCTCGAAACCACAATTTGGTTTATATCAGTACCGGTAAGCTTTTGCGTAAAGAAATATCTAACGAAACAGAAATTGGCCGTGTAGCCAAACCCTATATGGATCGCGGAGAAATTGTTCCTGACGAGATTGCTATCCGCCTGATTGAAAAGAAGATACAACAGCACCCTTCGGTGGATGGCTTTGTTTTTAAAGGTTTTCCGCGCACGGTGGTGCAGGCCTATATTCTGGACGGTTTATTGCGTCGTGTTAACTCACGCGTTACCTGCATGCTCAATATCAAATTGCCCACGCTCGATGCCATCAAACGCCTGAATGTGCGCGGTAAAACAGAACGCAAAAGGCTATATGATACTTCTACTGATCTTATCCTGAATCGTTTGGATGAATATGAAAAGAAGACCAAACCTGTAATTGATTATTACAAAAAGCAATCAATATTTTTTGAGGTGGACGGCAGAGGAGAAGAAGAAGAAGTAAACGAACGCCTTGAAGAAGCTATCGTAAAAACGATTCAGCAGTTGAGGGGGTAGGGTTTTGGCGTATGGAGTAATCGGGTTTTAGTGAAAAATTCAATATAGTTATTGCAATAATTGCATTTTAATGAATCGTTAATATTGCTGAGTAGTAACTAAAATTTTTCTCCGGAAATTTTGAAACCATGCTATGGCTATACTCCTTACCGTTTATGTCTCCAATCTATTTTTCGCAGAGACTATTTTTCGCCAAAATTTGAACCCAATAGCAATTTGCTTTTTTATAAGCATCTGCATAACGGTCTAATTTCTGAGAAAGACTTTCGGCCGCGCTGATATTTATAATGCTACGCTTGTTTTTAATATCAGCAAATAAGGTATTATTCCTGAAATCCGCGACATTTCTCCTTATACAAGTGCATGTTTGTTTATTAGTTTAATTTCCGAGAGACGAACAGTATTTCATTGCAAAATCCCCCCGCTACCGTTTGCAAATCAAAAACCAATTTTTTTTTACTTAAAAGCTTGCCTATACTTGCAAAATGCACGAACTTTACATATTGCAAAAAAATAGTAGTGAACAAGTTTTACCAACTGATCTAAATCACCTATGAAACTCAATCTAAGTATAAAATACGAGAGTCGCTGGGGGCAAGTTGTTTACGTTTCTGGTAGCGATAAGATGTTTGGAGAATGGTCGCCTGAGCAAGCCATTCAAATGGATTATGCAGGCAATAATTTGTGGGTGACCTCCATAGAATCCGACCAGATTTCGTCATCCGAATACAAATATTATGTGCTCGAAGCCAATGGCTCCATGGCCTGGGAAGGCGGAAACAACAGGATTTTGCCAAAGCTGGATAAGGACGAAATTTTTATTCGGGATTACTGGCATCCCGATGCAGATATGGAACGGGTTATGCTTACCCGGGTTTTCACCGAAGTCATTATGAAACCTGCAAGTCTTTTTAAGCAAGGGATAAAGCCTAAATCGAAACACCTGCTCAGCTTTAATATGCTTGCGCCACGCGTGGGTAAAGGCTTCTTGTTGGCCGTTACTGGCGAAGGCGATGGTTTAGGAAATTGGGATAAACCCATCCCAATGAGTAATGAAAAATATCCTTTCTGGACATTAACCCTCGACCAGAAGTTGCTTGAAGATCAGTTAGAATATAAATATGTGATCGTTGATCGATCAACTGGAGCCATAGAAACTTGGGAGGATCGCCCTAATCGCAACATTAACTTGCCTCAGATCACCTCAGAAAGTTCAAAAATCATTCTTAACGATGATAAGTTTGCTTATCCTATTGGTCCATACAAAGGAGCGGGCCTCGCTGTACCAATCTTCTCGCTCAGAACTGAGCAAGGTTTTGGCGTTGGCGAATTCAACGATATGAAGAAATTGGTGGACTGGAGTGTTAAGTCGGGCCTCAAAATGATTCAGGTTTTGCCCATCAACGAAACGGTGGCTACACATTCCTGGCTCGATTCCTATCCCTATAAATCTATTTCGGTTATGGCCTTGCATCCTATGTATCTGCATCTGCCGGCCATGGGAAAGCTAAAAGATAGTGAAATGGATGCAAATTTTAAGCTGCTTCAAAAACAGCTTAATAAACTGCAATATGTCGATTATGTAGCTATGTTTAATGCCAAAGCCCGTTTTTTTAAATTGATTTTCGATCAGGAGTGGGGCAAGGTATGCAAGCGAAAAGATTACCTGAAATTTTTTGAGTCAAACCGTTCATGGCTCATGCCTTACGCAGCTTTCTGCTATCTGCGTGATCAGTATAAAACCAGTGATTTTCGGGAATGGGAGACTTATGCCATCTACGACCCGAAAAAGATTGAACAGCTTTGCAACCCAGAAAATGATTTTCACGAACATATTGCCGTACATTATTTTATTCAATATCACCTCGATAAACAATTGCGCGAAGCCATTGACTATGCACACAAGAATGGCGTTGCTGTAAAAGGTGATATCCCAATTGGCATCAGCCCGAATAGCATCGAAGCTTGGGCCGAGCCTAAGTATTTTAACCTCAATGGCCAGGCTGGTGCCCCACCCGACGATTTTGCTGTGATGGGGCAAAATTGGGGTTTCCCAACCTATAACTGGGACGAGATGGCGCGCGATGGTTTTGGCTGGTGGCGCAAACGCCTCTCTATGATGGAAAAATATTTTGACGCCTACCGCATCGACCACATCCTGGGCTTTTTTAGGATTTGGGAAATACCACTGCACGCTATTCATGGTCTTCAGGGATATTTTAAGCCTGGCTTGCCACTCACACCTTATGAAATTGAAGAAAAAGGTATTTGGTTTGACGAGGAACGTTTTACTAAACCCTATATCAGAGATCATTTTTTATATGATTTCTTTGGAGAGTATGTTGATGAAGTGCGAAAAAAGTACCTCGACGAAGTGGATTTTGGCGTGTTTCAACTTAAGGAAGCTTTCAATACGCAACGCAAAATTTACGATCACTTTACCCCACAGGGTGAAACCAGCGATATTAGTGGCGAAGTTTTGATAATCCGTGACGGCCTGATGGGCCTGCTGAACGAGGTGATTTTCATTCGCGATCCGTACGCCGCCCAGCGCGCTTACCATCCGCGAATTGCTTTCCATTTTACCTATTCTTATAGAGAATTGGATCAGCAACAAAAGCAAGTGTTGGATGATTTATACATAGACTTTTTCTATAAAAGACACGATAATTTCTGGAAATGGCACGCTATGGGAAAACTACCCGCCATTGCCAATGCTTCCAATATGTTAATTTGTGGCGAAGATTTGGGAATGGTGCCCGAAGGCGTTCCTGAAGTGATGCAACAATTAAATATGCTGAGCCTTGAAGTGCAACGCATGCCAAAAAACCCAAAAGTGGAATTTGCACATCCCGCTGATGCACCTTATTTGAGTGTCTGCACAACTTCTACACACGATATGTCAACGATTAGAGGCTGGTGGGAAGAAGAAAAAGTGAAAATTAAGCGCTTCTATCACCATGTGTTGGGTCATAATGATGAAGTGCCTTTTTATGCTGAGCCATGGATTTGTGAAGAAATAATTAATCAGCATCTGCATTCGCCGGCTATGTGGGCTATTTTTCCAATTCAGGATTTGATTGCTATGGATGGAAGCCTGCGCTGGGATCAAACAGATAAGGAACGCATCAATGTGCCCAGTAATCCTGAGAATAAATGGCGCTACCGCATGACACTTTCTCTTGGTGAACTTTTGGCTTCCAAAGATTTCAATAAATTGATTAAAGACATGGTGCATCTATCGGGACGAGATGCAGAATATTAAAATTTCCGATAAAAAACGAAGTCCCGAAACATGGCTGTTTCGGGACTTTCTTGCGGGCTGTTTTTATAAGGATGAACAGTGAATGCCTTCGGGTGAAAGCTGCTTATAAGAAAAAGGATCGCTTGTTGATGATTGAATATAAGCGGAAGGAATGTTGGTCAGTCAATGGTTCGAAGAAAAAAACTTTAGAACCGTTAAGATAAACCTTGGCATTGATGTCTTTCACCTGACGCTCTACCAGCCCACTTTCTTGTAATTCTTTCTGTGAGTAAATGTCATTTATCTTCATGGTAATCTCTATTTATTGGATGTTTTTTAGGGTTATTTCATTTTAATAGATTTGCCATCTTTTGTGCAAATCGGACAATTAGAATTTTTCACGATGCTTATATAACCACAACGATCGCACTTATAGTACTTGTGAAATCTCCTTGGTTTCGGTTGTAATGGAAGTTTTAAGCCAAACATGATGCTGTTTATTATTTCGGCTATCTCTATTTCAATCAACGTGCCAAAACAATTCATGGCATTTTTTCACTGCTTTAAGTTGCTATAAATTAGGCTAATGAAAAACAGAATATTTTTTTCGCTAGTTCAATTTGTAGTTTTTGTTCTTTATTACAACTTTTTTATTCTACGTTATTGGTGGCTGTATCCGTTTTCGGATAGCAGTAATTGAAGATTTGGTAAAGATTTCCCTGAATATGCTAAATTTGCAAAAAAAGAACCCATGATTTTTAATACTTACCCTTTCAATAAGGCGCAAATAGAGTCGCGGATAGATAATTTAGTTTCAATAAAGCCAACAGAAGCAGAATGGAGCAAAGCCATGCAACTTATTTTTAGCTGCATCGACCTCACCACGCTCGAAGCCACAGATAACCCAAATCGGATTGCAGCGTTTTGCGAAAAAGCACTGAGCTATCAAAAAGCCGATGTTTCAGTGGCTGCATTATGTATTTACAGCCCTTTTTTGAAACAGGCCAAAGCCTTGATAAATACCTCCGGACTGCAGCTTGCCACAGTAGCATGTGCTTTTCCTACCGGACAAATGCCGCTGGATTTGAAGCTAAAAGAGGTTGAATTTGCTGTAGCGCAGGGCGCTGATGAGGTGGATATGGTAATTTCTCGTGGCACTTTTTTACAAGGCGATTTTGATACTGTTTTTGAGGAAATTAAAGCCGTGAAAAATGCGTGTGGAAAGGCGCATCTCAAAGTTATTTTGGAAACAGGCGAACTCGAAACGGTTGACAATATTAGAAAAGCCTGCGAAATTGCTCTTAATGCAGGAGCCGATTTTTTGAAAACATCCACCGGAAAAGTTTCTCCTGCCGCTACACCGCTTGCAGCTGTTGTTATGTTAGATTCTATTGCTGAATATTTCGAAAAAACCGGTAAAAAAGTTGGTTTCAAACCTGCAGGAGGCATCGCTGATCCGGAAACCGCCTATATTTATTATTTGCTCGTAAAGGATATTTTGGGTGAAGATTGGCTTAATAATAAGTTGTTTAGAATAGGTGCCAGTCGATTAGCTGACAAAGTTTTTGAGCTGATAAAAGCCTGATTTAATAAAAGTTGGTTTTCAAACCTTTGATTTTATTTTCTTTGATTACCTTTGTGAAAAATTCACAACTGGCTTTTGTTAGTGTGGCTTAAATCATATAAAATACTTTTTACTATGAAAAAACGCTTACTCCTTTTGATATTTTCTATCACATTATTCATTAACCAGGGCTTCTCACAAGCACAGGTTGCTACAGCGGTAGATGTTTCATTGAAAACATTAGATAGCCAAATCATTAATCTTTATGATTTACTAGACGATGAAAAAATTGTTGTAATCAACTTTTTTTCAACATCCTGCGGACCATGTCAAACTTTTGCCCACGATTTCCAAGTGGCCTATGAGAATTTTGGAATGAATCAGGCGGATGTGGTTTTTCTGGGTGTAAATTATAACGGAAATAATTACCAGGTAGCTCAGTTTGCAGATATTTACGGACTTAACCTTCCGCTTTCAAGTGGATTAGAAGGTGGTGGAAATGAGGCTTTTGAGTCTTTCGAAGTAGTTTCTTACCCAACGGTAATCGTTATTACGCCAGACTACCAATTAGTAGAAAATTATATCTGGGAACCTACTACTGAAAATATTTCAAATGCGGTTGTTAATGCCGGAGGAACTTTAGTAGGATTGACAGCCAATCCTGATTACAAAACAAATACTGTGATTATTGCACCTAATCCAGTAGTGGATGTTGCCAGCATAAGTTTTGCGCTAAAAAATCCACAGACTATACAACTGCAAATTTCTGACCTTACAGGTCGCATCTTGGTTGACAAAACAGTAATTGGCAATCAGGGTGAAAATGAGTTAAAAATTGACACTGATAATCTGGCCGATGGCACGTATATTGTTAGTTTAGTTACCGAATCAAATGATTTATATACCACAAAGATGGTAGTCAGGTAATAAGTTAAACATTTTTCTTATGAAATTTCCACGTTTAATACTGTTGGTTTTAGTCGGCACCTTATTAGGTTTGAGTTCTTGTACGCTTGACGATGAAATTGATATTCCAGGAGGCGATTCAGATAGCAGAACAAAATTTTTAGGCAGTTGGAGTGTTACTGATAACGCCCTAAAGCTGAATTATGAAGTAACTATTGACCGCGACAATGCGAACTCAGCAATGGTTGTGTTGCGAAATTTTGCCGGATCGGGTAGTAGTGCTTCCGGTTTAGTCGTGGGCAGCACCATTGTTGTTGAAAGTCAGGGAATTGGTCAGGGCTGGCAGGTGAATGGCGACGGAACTTACAAAAATGATGAAAGACTCGATTTTACCTATATGCTTCAAATTGGCGGCTCAGCAGAAGAACGTCAAGCCATATTTTCGCGCTAACTTCTGGTAGTTGTTTTATCTCAAAGAAAAACCTTATTCTGATTTAACTTCAGGCTCAACCGTTTTAAGCTGAGCCTGTTCTTGCATAATATTAGCAAGCACCTCTTCCAGAATCTGCTCCATCACATCAGGGCGCTCATTATAAAAAGCCATGTTTTCTTCAAAAATAGTAGCAGTAATCTGTTGCTTTTCGAATAATTGGTTAAACCAAATCGTTTTAACATTAGTAGTGCTTTGCCCGATATTGCGCCGGTGATTAAGTGAAGCTTCCAAAAGTTGAACATCGGTGATCAGTTCAATCATCTGGGATTCAGTCAAAAAAACAGCAGGCTTTACTGCTTTTGTTTTTTCAGCCTTTTGGCAGGCTGTAAAAAACAAAAGCAGGGCCAAAATAAGGGGCAAATAACGCATACTAATTTCCGATTTCCGACATAAACTTCAACCGCATCAGGCGAATTTCCTCTTCTGAGTACTCTGATTCTCCCAGTTCCTCCAAAGCATCTTCGATAGAATCAGACACAGCTTCGCCGAAATAGTCATAGATATCCTCCTGATGGTATTCGTCCACGTATTCGTTGAGGTAATAGTTTATATCAAGACGTGTGCCGCTGGCCACAATGCTTTCCAGCTCGGTGAGCAGCTCATCCATGGCAAGATTTTTAGCATAAGCAATATCTTCAAGCGGGATTTTTCGGTCGATGCTTTGAATGATATAAACTTTTAGTCCTGACTTATTTACGACTGATTTCACGACCATATCATTAGGTCTAACGATTTCGTTCTCCTCAACATATTGTTTGATGAGCTTAAGAAAAGGCGCTCCGTATTTAGAAGCCTTTCCGGTGCCCACGCCAACAATTTGCTGCAGCTCATCCATATTTACAGGATACTGAATCGCCATATCTTCTAATGAAGGATCCTGAAAAATAACAAAAGGAGGCAGGTTTTCTTTCTTAGATAAATCTTTGCGCAGGTCTTTCAACATGCTAAACAAAGTGGTATCCGTGCCGCTGCCTTTGGGCCCTGAAGCTTTTGCTGTTTCAAAATCTTCATCGTCCGGGTTTTCATAATCATGATCTTTGGCGAGCATGATTGTGTGTGGCTTTTTGATAAACTCTTTACCTTCTTTGGTGATTTTCAAAATGCCGTAATTTTCAATATCTTTCACCAGAAGTCTCTGAATCAGCGATTGTCTGATAACAGCACTCCAATAGCGGAAGTCATTGTCTTCGCCAGCACCAAAAAATTCATTTTTTTCATGGCGTGCAGCTTTTATATCACCGGTTTTTTTGCCTGTGAGTAATTCAGCAATATGCTTTGATTTAAACAGTTGCTTTGTACTTACCACAGCTTCAAGTGCCAGCTTAATATCTTCCTGACCATCAAATTTTACTTTTGGGTTGAGGCAGTTATCGCATGATCCGCAGTTTTCTTTTTCGTAAGCTTCGCCAAAATAGTGTAGCAGTAATTTATGTCTGCAAACAGAAGATTCTGCATAAGTTACTGTTTCATTGAGCAACTCACGGGCAATTTCCTGCTCGGCCACATTTTTACCTTTGTTAAACTTCTCAAGCTTTTGAATATCTTCGTAATTGTAGAAGGTAACACAATTACCTTCGCCATCATCGCGACCAGCTCTACCGGTTTCCTGATAATAGCCTTCAATACTTTTTGGGATATCATGATGGATTACAAAACGAATATCTGGCTTATCGATTCCCATGCCAAAGGCAATGGTAGCAACAATTACCTCTGATTCTTCCATCAAAAACTTATCTTGATTCATGCGTCTGGTACTGCTGTCGAGACCGGCATGGTATGGCAGAGCACGAATGCCGTTTACAACAAGCGTTTCAGCAATTTCTTCTACCTTTTTACGGCTCAGACAATATACAATACCCGATTTTCCTGGATTATTTTTGATATAACGTATAATATCTTTGATAACGTCTTTGGTTTTCGGACGCACATCATAATACAGGTTTGGTCTGTCAAACGATGACTTAAAAACTTTTGCATCAGGCACTTCTAAGTTTTTCAAAATATCCTGTTGCACTTTTAGTGTGGCAGTAGCCGTAAGGGCAATCACCGGAAGTTTCGGGTTGATGGCATCAATAATTGGCCGCAACCTGCGGTATTCTGGGCGAAAATCATGACCCCATTCCGAAATACAATGGGCCTCGTCAATAGCCACGAATGAGATATTCAAGGCCTTTAAAAACTCTACATTTTCGTCTTTTGTCAGCGATTCAGGTGCCACGTAGAGCAGCTTGGTTATTCCGCTGACTAAATCTTCGCGCACCTGCGTTATCTCTGCTTTGGACAAGGAAGAGTTCATCACATGTGCAATGCCATTTTCATTTCCAAAATTCCTGATAATATCTACCTGATTTTTCATCAGCGCGATAAGCGGCGAAACCACAATAGCAGTTCCCGGCGTGCTTAATGCCGGCAGCTGATAGCAAAGTGATTTTCCTCCGCCTGTTGGCATCACAACAAAGGTGCTGTTGCCATCTAAAACACTTTTTATTATTGCCTCCTGATTGCCTTTAAATTGGGTAAAACCAAATATTTTTTTCAGCAATTCGTGCAGACCATATTCATCCTTCTTGGCCATTTCTTCGTTTTCTGCTTCTTTAAATAATTATTATCTTTTACAAGCTTAACCATAACGAGCGTGTGTGCCCTATTGTTATCGCTTTATTTGCTTGTTGTACAAATATAATGATTTATAGACGCGAAGGCCGAACAAATTTTATAAAAATTAATAATTATTTTTTAGATCAAATGATAGATTATAATATTTAAAGTATTGATATTCAAAGTTATAAACTAAAATATTCAATCGTTTAACCTATATTTTTTTTTCTTATTAAAACCAGCGCAACGCTTTGTTGTGATATAATTTGACCAGAAAGTGGCAAACAGAAAGCTTTTTTAGGTTATCAACGGTAAGAAGCATGCGACTTATTTCGAAACAGTCCCTTAGATATTTCCTTACTTTTGCACTATTGCAAGTTTTTGCAGATAAAAACAGAACCTTATACTTAAACGGCATAAATTCAACGTTTTGAAAACACTTGAAGAAATCCGGGAAATCGGAAAACGAGTAATTTCGCAGGAAAACCAAGCTATTGCACAAATTTTAGCAAATATCAACACAGATTTTGCCGAGGCAGTAAGCACCATATTATCTGTCACTGGAAATGTGGTTGTAACCGGAATTGGTAAAAGTGCCATTATTGCTCAAAAAATCGTGGCTACATTCAACTCTACTGGGACAAATGCAGTTTTTATGCATGCGGCAGATGCCATTCATGGCGATTTGGGCATTATCCGGGAAGATGATATTATTATCTTGCTTTCAAAAAGTGGTGAAACACCTGAAATAAAGGTTTTGATGCCGCTTCTTAAAGCCCGTGGCAACAAGCTAATCGCTATTGTTGGAAACACAGAATCCTATCTGGCAAAACAGGCCAATTTCGTTCTCGATACTACTGTGGAAACCGAAGCTTGCCCCAATAATTTGGCGCCAACTTCCAGTACCACAGCACAAATGGTTATGGGCGATGCAGTGGCTGTTGCTTTGCTGGAATGTCGTGGCTTTACGGCAGCGGATTTTGCGCGTTTTCATCCAGGAGGCGTTTTAGGAAAAAAACTTTACTTGCGGGTTGATGATTTATTTCAGCGCAATGAAAAACCCGAAGTGAAGCCTGATGACGATCTGCGCACGGTGATTGTGGAAATTTCGACCAAAAGGTTAGGCGCTGCAGGCGTTGTGGATAATAAAAAGCTTTTGGGTATTATTACCGACGGCGATTTGCGGCGTATGTTGATGAAAACGGCTGACTTATCTGGACTTACTGCTAAAGATATTATGACAGAGAACCCAAAAGCAGTAGATCAACAAGCCTTGGTGGTAGATGCCTTGCAACTGATGCGACGTTATAACATAACACAGCTGCCCGTGCTTTGCGACAAGGAATATGTGGGCGTAATCCACTTGCATGATATTCTTAGAGAAGGAATTCTTTGATACTATTTTTGCTTTTACAGCGTTTTTATTGACAAACAACGACAAAAATATACCAACATGAGTGCATTAGCAGAATTTAACGCATACCGCGAGCGCATGAACGAGAAAATGATGGATGCGCCCAATAATAAAATAATGAAACGCATCTTTAGCCTCGACACCCTCACTTATCAGGATGGCGCTTTGGATGCAAAAACCAAGGAAATGCTTGGTTTAGTGGCTTCTATGGTGCTTCGTTGCGATGATTGTATCAAATATCATTTGATAAAATGCCATGAGCTTGGCGTGAAAACCGAAGAAATGATGGAGATTTTTGGTGTGGCCAATCTGGTGGGCGGAACCATCGTGATTCCGCACACGCGCCGTGGACTTGAGTTTTGGGAAGAGCTTGTGACAAAACCAAAATCTTAACGAAAAAAAAACTAATGTTTAAAGGAATCAGACTTGTTTTGTGTTTGATGCTGTTTCCAATGCTTGCTTTTAGTCAGCTAACTAAAATCAGAGGCGTGGTTACTGATGCATCTAACAACGAACCAGTTCCGTTTGCTAATGTTCATCTGATTGGTACTACTATTGGCACTACCACTGATTTTGATGGGCAATTTTATTTTGAAACACGTGTAAAAGCTGACTCCTTGGCAGCCACTTTTGTGGGCTTTCGCCGACAGGCATTAGCTATAAAGCCTTATCAATATCAGGAAATAGAAATTGTTTTGGAATCTGATCAGGTTAATTTGCAGGAAGTGGTAATTGTTGCCGGAGAGAATCCTGCCGACATCCTTTTCCGGAAAATCATTGCCAATAAAGACAAAAACGACAATAGAAAACTTGAGGCCTGGGAATGTGAGGTTTACAATAAAATTCAGTTTGATGCCAATAATTTTGCTGAAAAAATTAAAGACAGAAGGCTGTTTAAGCAGTTTCAATTTATTTTTGATTATGTAGATACTTCTACCGTAAATGGAAAAGCCTATCTACCTATTTTCATATCCGAAGCGGTATCTGACATTTATTACCGCTCAAATCCAGAAACAAAAATTGAACAGATAAATGCCGCTAAAGCTTCTGGTGTTGATAATCCCAGCCTGGCTCAATTTATGGGTAATTTGTATCAGGATATCAATATCTATGACAATTATTTGTTGCTTTTTGGTAAACATTTTGTGAGCCCGATTGCCAATTTTGGCATGTCTTATTACAAATATTATCTCGTTGACAGCAGTTTTATCGACAACCAATGGAGTTATAAACTGATGTATAAACCCAAACGCAAGCAGGAACTCACTTTTACGGGTTCTATTTGGGTTCACGATACCACTTTTGCGGTGCGCAAAATAGAGATGGACGTTGCTGACGATGCCAACCTGAATTATGTTGCCGACGCCTCGCTAAGGCAGGAATATAAGCAAGTTGACGGTTTTTGGATGCTCACCCGAGATTATATCATTGCCGACTTTAACATTCTTAATAATACCGACAACAAGCTGCCAGGATTCTTTGGTCAGCGCACCTCAGTTTATTCTGATTTTTTGCTCAACCAGCCAAAACCTGATGCTTTTTATCGCACACCCGTAAAAGTAATTGTGCAGGAAGGAAGTATGGAAAAGCCTATTGAGTTTTGGGAAACCTCTAGGCCTGAGCTGTTAACAAAAAAGGAAATCGGTATTTATCAGATGATTGACTCCATCGAAAATATTCCAATTTTTCGCACTTATGCCGACTTCGTGTATATGTTTGCTTACGGTTATTTGCCCTGGAAGCAAGTTGAAATTGGACCCATTGCTAAAGTTTATAGCTATAATGAGGTAGAAGGCCATCGTTTTAGACTTGGCGGAAGAACAAGCACGCTGTTTAGTAAAAATTTACGTTTAGAAGGCCATCTGGCTTATGGCCAAAAAGACATGAAACTGAAATACGGTGCTGGCATGTTGTATGTTTTTGATAAGAATCCGCGAAGGGCTGCAGGCGTAAATTTTAAGTATGATATTGAACAACTTGGCTCAAGCTTTAATGCTTTTAGCGAAGATAATATTATCAGCAGCCTTTTCAGGCGTCAACCTTCTGACAAGCTCAATCTGGTCAACGAATTTGAAGTGTTTTACGAACACGAATGGTTTACGGGTTATACCAACCGGGTGTATTTAAAGCATCGCGAGCTTTTTCCAACGGGTAGTTTTGTGATGGAAACCTATGGTGATAATGGAGAACTTGTTGTGCATAATTCGCTTATCTCAACCGAAATAGGCATAGATTTTCGCTATGCTCACCGCGAAAAGTATGTGGTGCGTGATTTTGACCGTATCAATTTGGGGACACATTATCCAGTTTTCAATCTGCGTTATGCTTATGGCGTGCCTGGACTTATCAATGGCGAATACGAATACCATCGCCTTCAGGGTAGCGTTTCCCAGTGGTTTAATGTGGGAACTATCGGCTGGTCAAAGTATATTATTGAAAGCGGACAGGTTTTTGGTACTTTACCTTTCCCGCTGCTGGTGCTACATCCGGGCAACGAAACTTTTATTTTCGATGAATACTCCTTCAACTTGATGAACTATTACGAGTTTATTTCTGACCGCTATCTGAGCCTTTATTACACCCACCATTTTGATGGGCTTTTCTTCAATAGGGTGCCACTTTTCAGAAAACTCAAATGGCGCGAAGTGATTTTTGCAAAAGGACTTGTAGGTTCAATTTCAGATGCTAATTTGCAGCTTAACAAGCTTCCTGATGTAACTTATATGTTAGATAAGCCTTATTTTGAGGCGGGTGTTGGTGTCGAAAATATTTTCAAGATTTTGCGTATTGATGGGGTGTGGCGTCTTTCACATCGCGATAATCCCAATGCCAGTAATTTTGCGTTGTTTTTGTCCTTGCATTTCGATTTTTAAGGCTTGAAAATGTCAACTTGCACAAAACAACTGGATTATGCTAATTTTGCGGTTTGCAGAAAGTGAAAAGCGCACTCTAAAATCAAATAATTATGAAATTACGCTCTGATAACTTAGTAAAAAAATACCGCCAACGTACAGTGGTAAATCAGGTTTCTGTAGAAGTAAATCAGGGAGAAATCGTGGGTTTGCTTGGCCCCAACGGTGCCGGCAAAACCACTACATTTTATATGATTGTAGGTTTGATAAAGCCTTTTGCCGGCCATGTTTATCTCGA
Source organism: uncultured Lentimicrobiaceae bacterium (assembly GCA_964578915.1). Lineage (GTDB taxonomy): Bacteria > Bacteroidota > Bacteroidia > Bacteroidales > F082 > UBA5536. The sequence goes on along the minus strand of CAZOEV010000001.1, from coordinate 175 downwards.
TGATAAGGACATTACCGATCTGCCAATGTATAAAAGAGCACAACATGGAATTGGTTATCTGGCGCAGGAAGCATCTGTTTTTAGGCAGATGAGTGTGGAAGATAACATCCTGTCGGTGATGCAGTTCAGAAAAAACATGGACAAGCATGCGCAACAAGAAAAACTGGAAAGCCTT